>CAJTYI010000008.1:47561-51032 GCA_910584215.1 uncultured Roseburia sp.
CTACGAGGCAGGCAAGTCTCAGCCGTCCTTTGACAAGCAGTTTGTGCGCGACTGGTTAAAGGCCAATCCAGACAATGACCTGTTGCTTCCAGAGGAAATTGTGACGAAGACGGTAGATAAGTATAAAGAAGCATTTGAATTGCTGACGGGAAAACCGTTTGATAAATAGGGAAGGTATTTGCCAAATTAATAGGAGTAACTGAACAGGCACTGGGCAGTTGCGAATGAGGATTGAAATGAATAAAGATAATTCTAAGTTAGAGATACAAATTTGTGATGATGCTTGTCTGGAGGATTGTCTCCACGAAGAATGTGGCGTCTTTGGAATCTATGATTTTGACGGCGGCGATGTCGCATCCACGATATATTATGGGTTATTTGCCCTGCAGCACAGAGGGCAGGAGAGCTGCGGTATTGCAGTCAGTGAGACCAACGGACCGAAAGGAAAAGTCACGGCTTACAAGGGCATGGGGCTTGTGAATGAGGTATTTACGCAGGAAGACTTAGAATCCATGCGCGGGGATATCGGTGTTGGGCATGTGCGCTATTCTACGGCTGGCTCTTCCACCAGGGAAAATGCCCAGCCGCTGGTGCTCAATTATGTCAAGGGAACGCTCGCTTTAGCGCATAACGGCAACCTGATCAACGCGGCGGAGCTGCGTCATGACTTGGAGTATACCGGAGCTATTTTTCAGACGACCATTGATTCCGAGGTCATTGCCTACCACATTGCCAGAGAGCGGCTGAATTGCGGTACGGTGGAGGAAGCGGTCGGCCGGGCGTGCAGCAGGATTAAAGGAGCCTATTCGCTTGTGGTGATGAGTCCCAGAAAGTTGATCGGAGCCAGAGACCCTTACGGTTTTAAGCCTCTTTGCATTGGGAAACGTGATAATGCCTATATTTTGGCTTCTGAGACCTGTGCGCTCGATACGATCGGAGCGGAGTATGTAAGAGACGTGCTGCCCGGGGAAGTGGTGACGATCACACCGGAGAAGGGGATTTCGTCCGATCTCTCCCATGCGCTGCCCAGACAGCAGGAGGCCAGGTGTATTTTTGAATACATTTATTTTGCCAGGCCGGACAGCCACTTTGACGGAGTCAGCGTTTATGCCGCCCGCATCGCGGCGGGACGCTACCTTGCCATGGATTCCCCGGTGGAAGCGGATTTGGTGGTGGGAGTCCCGGAGTCAGGCAATGCCGCGGCGCTCGGATACTCTCTGCAGTCCGGCATACCTTACGGGACAGCTTTTGTCAAAAACGGATATGTCGGCAGGACATTTATCAAGCCGAAACAGAGCAGCCGTGAGTCCAGTGTGCGTGTGAAGCTAAATGTATTGAAAGAGGCGGTTGCAGGAAAGCGCATTATTATGATCGATGATTCTATTGTAAGGGGTACGACGTCCGATCGAATTGTGCGCATGCTGCGTGACGCGGGTGCGACGGAGGTGCATGTGCGTATCAGCTCCCCGCCGTTTTTGTGGCCATGCTATTTTGGCGTGGATATACCGGAACAGCGGCAACTGATCGCTTACAACCGCACCATAGAAGAAATACGGCAGGTGATCGGCGCAGATTCGCTCGGTTATCTGAAGCTTCCGCGGCTCAATGAGATGGTGGGCGATGTGCCGATCTGCACCGGATGCTTTACCGGCAAGTATCCGATGGAGCCGCCGAAAGAAGACATCCGCGGAGAGTATGAAAAATAAATTGTGACTTAATTTGGGCCGAAAAGCGGCAGAAACGAGGAATTATGAGTACAGACAGATATACAAGTCCACTGTCGGAGCGCTATGCGAGCCAGCAGATGCAGTATATATTTTCGCAGGATATGAAGTTTTCTACATGGAGAAAACTGTGGATTGCCCTGGCGGAGACGGAGATGGAGCTAGGGTTATGTGAAAATGGTAAGCCTGTGATTACGCAAGAGCAGATCGACGAGATGAAAGCGCATGTCAATGATATCAATTATGACGTGGCAAAGGAGAGAGAAAAGCTTGTACGCCATGATGTAATGAGCCATGTGTACGCTTTCGGGCAGCAGTGCCCGAAGGCGGCGGGCATCATTCACCTGGGCGCCACCTCATGCTATGTTGGCGATAATACAGATATCATCGTAATGAGCGAAGCGCTGAAACTGGTACATAAAAAGTTGGTAAATGTCATCGCCAAGCTCGCAGAATTTGCCGAGCAGTATAAAGCGCTTCCCACGCTGGCGTTCACTCATTTTCAGCCGGCACAGCCTACGACTGTCGGAAAACGTGCCACACTCTGGGCGCAGGAGTTTTTGATGGATTTGGAGGACCTTGAGTATGTGCAGAGCACATTAAAGCTGCTCGGCTCGAAGGGCACGACCGGCACGCAGGCGAGCTTTCTGGAACTTTTTGACGGCGACCAGGAAACGATTGACAAGATTGACCCGATGATCGCAAAGAAGATGGGATTTTCGCAGTGCTATGCCGTGTCCGGCCAGACATATTCCCGCAAGGTAGATACCAGGGTAGTCAACGTACTGGCGGGCATTGCGGCCAGCGCGCATAAGATGTCAAATGATATCCGTTTATTACAGCATTTAAAAGAAGTGGAGGAGCCTTTTGAGAAAAATCAGATTGGTTCTTCTGCCATGGCTTACAAGCGCAACCCGATGCGTTCGGAGCGCATTGCGTCTTTATCGCGCTATGTCATGATCGACGCCTTAAATCCGGCGATCACTTCCGCGACGCAGTGGTTTGAGCGGACGCTGGATGATTCTGCCAACAAGCGTCTCTCCATCCCGGAAGGATTTCTTGCGGTTGACGGTATCCTTGACCTGTGTCTGAATGTAGTGGATGGGCTGGTGGTCTATGAGAAAGTGATTACGAAGCGTCTGATGTCCGAGCTGCCGTTTATGGCGACGGAAAATATTATGATGGACGCGGTTAAAAACGGCGGCAACCGTCAGGAACTGCATGAGAAAATACGTACCTTGTCCATGCAGGCTGGCAGAACGGTCAAGGAAGAGGGCAGAGAAAACAATCTGCTGGAGCTGATTGCGGCCGATCCTGAGTTTAATCTTACGATGGACGAACTTTTGGCAGCGATGGAGCCGTCCAGATTTGTGGGGCGTGCCCCGTTACAGGTAGAAAAGTTTATCACTGAAGTTGTAGAGCCAGTGCTTGACGCCAACCGGGAAGTGCTCGGCGCGAAAGCAGAGATCAATGTATAGGTTATTAGCTGTTTCGCTTGATATCATCAAAATGAATAAATATGCATAGCTGTTCTATCGGAAGTGATACAAAACTTTTATATTCACAGCGTAAATGCGGTGTCCCGCAGGCAACATAGCTGCAGGCGCTACTTGTCTTTTGACCCTCCGGAAAAACGTCAGGGGTTCTCGCATGCCGTTTGGGGCATCGGATTGCGCGTCTTTTCAGTGTTGAACCACCTCGTAGTGTCTGTCCGTCCCGGTAAAGACAGAAATCGTTGCTGTTTTCT
>CAJTYI010000009.1 GCA_910584215.1 uncultured Roseburia sp.
TGTAAAGCTTCTTATTCTCGACAGTAAACTCCATGTCCTGCATATCTCTGTAGTGGTTCTCCAGTGTAGAACAAACTTCCTTAAACTGTGCAAATGCCTCTGGGAATTCTTGCTCCATCTGGGCAATCGGCATCGGTGTGCGGACACCGGCAACCACGTCCTCACCCTGCGCATTCTTTAAGAACTCTCCCATCAGCTTCTTCTCGCCCGTTGCCGGATCACGCGTAAAGGCAACACCGGTACCGGACTCCTCATTCAGATTACCAAATACCATAGGCATTACGTTGACAGCTGTTCCCCAGGAATATGGAATATCATTGTCACGTCGGTAAACATTCGCGCGCGGATTATCCCAAGAGCGGAATACAGCTTCGATCGCCAGTTTCAACTGCTCTACCGGATCGGACGGGAAATCCTCGCCCAGCTGCTTTTTGTACTCAGCCTTAAACTGCTCTGCCAGCTCTTTTAAATCAGCTGCGGTGAGATCTACGTCGTACTGAACGCCTTTTGTCTCTTTCATCTTGTCGATCAGCTGTTCAAAATACTTCTTGCCGACCTCCATAACAACGTCAGAAAACATTTGGATAAAACGTCTATACGAATCATATACGAAACGCTCAAACTTCGGATCAGAATTACCGGCAATCATAGCCTCCACCACTTCATCATTGAGACCAAGGTTGAGAATCGTATCCATCATACCCGGCATGGAAGCTCTGGCTCCTGAACGCACAGACACAAGCAGCGGATTTTTAAGATCTCCGAACTTCTTGCCGTTGATCTCCTCCATCTTCTTTACGCCTTCCATAGCCTGTCCCATGATCTCATCATTGATCTTGCGGCCATCCTCATAATACTGTGTACAAGCTTCCGTTGTGATCGTGAAGCCCTGCGGTACAGGAAGACCAATATCTGTCATCTCTGCAAGGTTCGCACCCTTGCCACCGAGCAGATTGCGCATGGTCATATTTCCTTCACTGAACATATACACCCATTTGTTTGCCATTTTGAAAATTCCTCCTAAATTTATACTTCTAAATATGAGAAAACGGATTCGCTCCCCATAATCAGCAAAACAACGGACAGGACGCTTCGCGGACTGTCCTTGTGCCTGACTAAATGCACGCTCGCAAGCGCACACATTTATATTACCATAATTTACATAAAAAGCAACAAGTTTTTTGCTTTCTACTTTCAATTTTTTGTTGAAATTTCACAATTCGGAATTTGGTTTCGCAATATGAAACCAAATTCCTGCCAATTGCCCGCCCGCACTCTCATGCATTACATAATTCAACTGTACTATATTACCACATGAACTTACCAGCAAAAATATGTTTCAAGCTCTTCTATACATAATTCAACTGTACTATATTACCACATGAACTTCCCGGCAAAATATGTTTCAAGCTCTTCTATTTTAATGCGCTCCTGCTCCATCGTATCGCGGTCACGCACTGTCACGGCGCCGTCATTATCCGACTCAAAATCATATGTCACACAGAACGGCGTACCGATCTCATCCTGCCTGCGGTAACGTTTTCCGATATTTCCTCTGTCGTCAAACTCGCAATTGTAAAACTTCGAGAGCCGTGAAAACACTTTTTCTGCGCCCTCGTTCAATTTCTTTGACAGCGGCAGCACACCGATCTTCACCGGCGCCAATGCCGGATGGAAATGCAGAACCGTGCGCATATCCGGTTTCTCTTGCGTGCCGATATTCTCCTCATCATAAGCCGCGCACAAAAACGCCAAAACAACGCGGTCAGCGCCAAGTGAAGGCTCGATCACATAGGGCACATATTTTTCATTTTTCTCATCATCAAAATACGTCATATCCTGCCCTGATGTATTCTGATGCTGTGTCAGATCATAATCAGTACGGTCGGCGATACCCCAGAGCTCGCCCCAGCCAAATGGGAACAAAAACTCGATATCAGTCGTGCCTTTACTATAAAAACAAAGCTCTTCCGGCGAGTGATCGCGCAGGCGCATCTCATCCTCTTTGATGCCCAAAGACAACAGCCAGTCGCGGCAGAAACCTCTCCAATACTGGAACCACTCCAGATCGGTGCCCGGCTCACAGAAAAACTCCAGCTCCATCTGCTCAAACTCACGAGTGCGGAACGTAAAATTGCCCGGTGTGATCTCATTGCGGAACGACTTGCCAATCTGTCCGATGCCAAACGGTATCTTCTTGCGCGAAGTCCGCTGCACATTTTTAAAATTCACAAAAATACCCTGCGCCGTCTCTGGTCTCAAATAAACCGTATTCTTTGCATCCTCGGTAACACCCTGAAAAGTCTTAAACATCAAGTTAAACTGTCTGATATCGGTAAAATTATGTTTGCCGCAGGTTGGACAGGAAATCTGGTTTTCCTCAATAAATCCCTTCATTTCCTCCTGTGTCCAGCCATCCACGGACCCTTTTAATGTAATCTCTTTCTCCGCGGCGAAATCCTCGATCAGCTTATCCGCGCGGAAACGTTCGTGACACTCTTTACAATCCATAAGCGGGTCTGCAAAACCGCCCAGATGACCGGATGCCACCCAGGTCTGCGGATTCATAAGAATCGCACAGTCCACCCCCACATTATAGGGATTCTCCTGAATAAATTTCTGCCACCAAGCACGCTTGACATTATTTTTTAGCTCCACGCCGAGATTGCCGTAATCCCATGTATTTGCCAGACCGCCGTAAATCTCGGACCCTGGATACACAAACCCTCTCGACTTCGCTAACGCCACGATTTTTTCCATTGTTTTTTCCATATTTCACCTCATGCCCGCACTGTATTTTGTGCATCTCAAGTTTGTGCGGGCACAAACTTGGGAGTGAAAGATTTATCTTTCACTCTTTTATTAAAAACTTTCGCTTCTACCACTATAACATGTGTTTTTGCGCACGCGCCATCACTTATATACAATATAGGTCATCTGCTCGCTTTTCGGCTCTTTGGGCTCCCCGCCGTCCGCCGTTTCCCGTATCCTGACACTGTCTTTGCCTGTCAGTTCCACTTTTTCATCGGAGACATAACAGATTTCTCCGGCCACTTTGACATTGACGTTGGCTCCGATCACTACGACTTTTAAGTCACCCTCGCCGTAGATATCCTGCTTTGTCGCACTGCCCGTGACAGCTCCGGCCTCTACCTTCTGAAAATTCTGATCGAAATCATACCCGTCTGCCAGGGCGTTGACTACTTTTCCCTGGTATAGCGTCATACCAGTCATCTCCGCAAAATCACCGGCAGTCTTATAGCGGACACAAAACTTTGCCTTTCCGTCCTCCACCGCAAAACTTTCCACTTTCGCGAAAGAACCGCCGAATTCTTCATTGTGGCCGTCACACATCTCATTTAAAGAAGCTTCCAACTCCTCCTCCTGATAATATGACTTGTCAAAATCATAGATGTCGTAATATGTCACCACACCCTTTTTGTCCACATCCACGAGACGCTCGCTGACCTCCGCAGAAGTCCCGCATCCGACGAAAACCGACAAAGACAATAGAATACAAAAAACGATAGATGCTGTTTTTCTCACGTTCACAGACCTCCAATATTAAAATCTTATGCACTGACCTGGCACATAACTATCTGCCATTATACTATTTTTACCAAAATTTTTCAAGTTAATCCGCCTCCGGAAAATACCGTGCCAATAAGCGCGCAAAGCGCCCGGCAAGATACGGCTCCAGCCACCGCCAGGAAGCCGCAGCCAAAAGCAGCGACACTGCCAAGTGCAGCATCCAGACCGCAAAGCTATTAAAATCAAAAATCAAAAACTGTCGGTTGACGAGGTCAAACATCAGATCCACCGGAAAATTCCACAGATAGATGGAAAACGATATTTTGCCGAGCCAGACAAACGCCTTGCGGCCGAGCAGCCATCTGACGGGTTTTGCAAAGAGCGCCACCAGCAAAATCCCAGTACATCCGAAATAGATAAACGTCGTCTGCTCATTGCCCAAAAGACCAAAGAAAAACGCCACCAGCCAGACAGTCAGAAAAATCACGCCCGTCAGCGCAAGCTTCCACTCTTTTTCCTGCGCTGCCGCTGCACGCTGCAAAATCCAGGCTGTCAAAACGCCCAGGAAAAATCCTAGATAGCTCTGTCCCATCGAGACATCCAAAAACGGTGTCGTCAAATAGGGATGACGGTACATCAGGTAAGAACCAAGCAGCACAAATGCAAGACATCCGGCCGGCAGATACTGCTTCGTCTTTTTAGCCAGCATATAAAACAGAACATAGCATACCAAGATTGCCGTGATAAACCAGCCAGGCCCGTTAAAAGACTGCCCCTCGGTAATGCCGGCAATATACTGTAAACCGAACAGGTGGAAAAACAGATGATGTAAGTCATTATTCCCAATCACAAACGCATATCCGGTGCGGTAAATATAATACCACTCCAATACCCACGCCGCCAGCGTAGTCACCCAAAACAGCGGCATCACACGCACCAAGCGCCGCTTCAGATATGCACGAAACGTCACCTCTCCACGCGCAATCCGCCCCGCGTATGCAGTATATATGACATAACCCGACAAAAAGAAAAAAATGGAGAGGGTCAGATAGCCGTACTGATACAAAAATGCCAGGGATTTTTGCAGGAATCCCGGCAGAACCTGCGGTATCGGCGTACAATTATAAAAATCATTTTTATAGTGATAAACATATGCGATGATAAGCGCCGCCATACCCTTAAGCGCATCCAAAGCATCCAGTCGATTCTCTTTTACTGCCATAAACCGCCCCTATCCGATAAAATTGATCACATAAAATACCAGCGGAATATACGCGATCAGCACATTGAGCGCAAGCCGTCCTGCCGCTAACGGACGAAGCGATCTGGTTCCACTGTTGTATTCGAGTTTCCCCGGCCGGCTGTACCAGATGACCGCCACGAGCAAGACCAGGTAAACGGAATTGAGAATCGGCAGATAATCTATGAGATGAAATGGTTCTGTAAGCTGATGAAACGTGATTGGATTCTCAATCGCTGTGATATCGCCGAACAGCTTTTCCAACAACATATGTTTGCCGTTTTCGACGTCGAAACACCAGTAAAAAGTGATATACTGCCCCATCACTAACGCTGTCATGCCCACGGTCTCAAACACAAAAAATTTCTCCCGGTATCTGCTGTTGTACACCAGCATAATTGCAAGATAGGGCGACAGATGCACCAGCCAGTAAGGATATGCGCTAAATGAGACAAAGACGGCGCTCATCACCAACAGCGGAACAAACACCGCATACTGCTTTAAAACCTTATCGTTTGTGATCGGCTGCTGCATATAGCAGTAGACACAGACCGCCCCTAAGAGCACCATCACAAGTGACGTATTACCTGTGATAAACGGCAGGCTTGGCCCGGTGAGCATCGTAAAAATATTGCGCGAAAAAGAGGCTTTTTGTATCATCGCCTCGGTATTGTCAAGAAACAGCAGTCCGCTTACGGCGGTCAGCGACATGACGACGACACAATCTGCCAGTATGCGCCATACGCGCTTCTCAATCAAAAGCAGCATCGGTACAAATACAAACAGCGCATACAGCTTAAACGTGACCGCCAGCATAAACAACAGCACAAACTTCCATCGCTGCTTTCGCATAAACGCCCGAATGCCGGCTAGAATAATAACAATGCCCAGGATATCGGACTGCCCGATGATACAGATCTCCACGAAAACAAGCAGCGAGGATAAAAACACAAATGACGCCCATTTGGCCTCCTTCGCCTCAATCCCGATCTCCTGACAAATCTTAAAAATCAGCCATGACGCGAGCACCAGGGCAACGATATAGATGGACTTGCCGTACACAAGCCCAAACATCGTCTCCGTCACCTCCACGCCGGCGATCTGCCCATAAAAATAGAGCGGAATCCCCCAGATACCCAGCACCAGATACATCGGGAAATCATAGGTCGCATAGGAAACGCCCTCGATTCCCATCTGTAAATAAAGATTAGCCTTATCATTGCAGAAATTATAAAAGTTAAAAAATTCACCGTGCAAGATCGCGTCCATAAAATTGACTTCGTAGTGAATGATGGACTTGGCGTCCGCATACGCCATAGAGATAAAAGGTATCAACAGCAAAATCGTGAGCGCCGCCCACTCCCACACGGCTGGTTCTTTTGTATTTCCCCAATAATTCTTCGATCGGTTTTGTAACTTTCGCAAAACAGTTCGCAACTTATTCATGTCTCAGTCTCTTTCCAGCTGACTCGCCAGCTCCATTGCCTTTTCCACGGTAGCATCCGAATTATAGTGCATATGCTCCCCCCATCTTCCAAGCGGATAAATCTCACGCTGCACCGCCCAATCGGTAAGTTTGTCCATAATCTTTGGCTTGTCGACAGTGTTGAGCGGATAGGCATACCGGTTAAAATAGGCAAATCCACCGTCTTTCTCTTGGTACCTGACGCTGTTGGTCTCCGTCCAGTAACCTCTGCCATGCGGGCAGAAATTGTGACGCACAAGAATACGATGATATGGCAGCTCGTCTTGGGGATAATATATCCACTGTGCGGCCGTGTCGAGTTGTTTGGGCTCATACGAAACCCACACACTACTGTGGCGCAGCTTCGCTCTCTCCTCCCACAGCTCCTTTGGCATCCCGCCGCATGTCTCTAAGGAAGCCCACGGGATCGTTGTAATCACCCGCTGGGCCTGATATAATGTGCCGTCAGCACAAAAAATCTCCTTGACGCCATCTGTTCGTACAGAAAGCCCCGTCACCGTGCACTCATAAACGATGTGGCGGCTCACAGCATCCGCCATGCGCAGCCAAAGCTCCCCGTAGCCATACTTTATCGGATAATAAAATCTGGCATGTCCCGGCTGTTCTCCGTAAGCATGGTGCAAAAGACAGCTGCGCAGCGTATTCTCAAACGATACATTCGGCAGCTTATCCAGCCAATACGTTCCAAGCGCGTCCAAGTCACTGGCGAACATCTTGGAATTATAGGGAATCATATAGTCATCCGCCACCCGCTTCCCCAGCTTCCAGTAAATCCAGTCCACAAACTTCTCAGGCATCGGCGTGCCCGTAACACATCCGGCCTCGGCAATCGAAAGCAGGTAATCCACCTGTTTATCGATATCCATCTGCCAGATATTTGCCTCAATCGGATGGTCAATCATCTCCCCCTCAAGCGAAATCTTCGTGTTTCTGGTGAACATATTCCACTCATTTTCGGGCATAAATGAGAATAGAAATCCATTGACTTTCGGCCTGCGCACATCCAAAAAATGGCCGCCGCCGATATCGAGCGGCGCTCCGTCCACTTCCGTGCTGCGGCATAGTCCGCCCGCCTCGCGCTCTGCCTCGAGCACGAGAAAATCCTGAATCCCTTTTTTCTCCAGCATGTTTGCAAAAGTCAGGCCCGCCGGACCTGCCCCTAAGATTATGTAGCGATACGGTTGCATAATCTACCCCATTTCTATCATTTTTCTGTGCAGACGCTATCTCTGCGTTTTCCTTTATTCATTTGGCGTAAAGGCTCCATCCACTGTTTTTTATCTGTTTCATTAAAATTGCCAGGGCAATCATTACTAAAACACAATATAGGATATATGGCTATATCCACACTTTTTTTTCATTCTCTTTCAGCATAAAGAGAATTTTAAGCGCCTCCCTGACGCTCTGCACTTTGAGGCTCGAGGAACCGCCGACATAATGAATGGGAACCTCAACCGTGCGCAGATTACGGCAATAAAAACGCATCTCGGTCTGATACATATGACCCGTAGACAAAAAAGCGTCCAAATCCAGGTGCTCCAGCACTGCCCGCTGAAACCCCTCAAAACCACTGGTCATATCTTTTAACTTTGTGCCGAGCACGAGATTAGAAAGCACAGTACCGCCGCTGCTTAATATCCTTCGGTACAGCGGATGATGGCTGACATCGCCGCCAGAAATAAAGCGGGACCCCCAGACGCAGTCGTAGCCCTTGTCCAAATTTTCGATAAATTGCGGCACTTCCTTGGGCAGATGGCTGCCGCCTCCATCCATCTCAATAATATATTCCGCTCCGTCTCTTAATGCATGACGAAATCCCTCCAAATAGCAGCTGATCACACCACGCGATTCTTTATAAAAAATGCATTTTACATGTCTCGTCCTCTTTTCGTACTCACGAATAATTTCCTCGGTTCGGTCCTTTGAGAAATTATCGACGACCGGATAGATCGACAAGTCGTCATAGGGCAGGGCTAAAATCTCTTCCAACACCTCCGCCATATGCTCCTCTTCGTTGGCAACCGGCATCACAATAATTGTCTTTTTCATGCTGACTCCTTTTATAAAACATCTGTTTTTTATTATACCAATATTTGCCAGTCTTAGCAAGCCACGCAAAAAGCATCTGCAAAGTTCCCAAATGAACCGTAAGATTCAATCCGTTTTCTCAAAAAACTGCTCAGATCATCTCCTCTAGTATCTTCAGAGAACGAAACGTATGCGTCAGATAGACCGCCCGATATTCTTTGATCTCCCGCTCAAGTTCGGCAAGCACCGGTTCGCTGACTGTAAAATTAAATAATTTTTCTATTTTTGCCGCAATCACATACTGCATCGTATAGAGAACGGATTCCCCCAACAGGAAAAAGTTGACTTTTCCCGTGATCGCGCTTCGCTTCGCGCGCTCTACCTCCTCCTTCGCGCATGTCTCACACAAGACGCCGCCCCGATTGACCGAAAAATAACGCATCCCCTCTTTCGCGCCGCATTTAAGGCAGGAAAACACATTGGGGCCCTCCCCGTTTATGGCCATAGCTTTTAGCTCAAAAATCAGCCGTACCAGCCGATGGTCGAGCGCCGGACTCTCTAACGCCCGCAAAGACTGGTATAAAAGTTTCAACATCATGGTCTCATCATTATTTTCCTGGCAATAATAATCTGCCATCTCCAGAAAATAAAATCCGTAATATGTAGCCAGATAGTCTGCGGTAAGCTCTCTGAAATAATTGGAAATGGAGGCTTTCGCCACCGTGTAGGAGTTTCTGCCCTCAAAAAGCTCAAACTCTCCGAAAGAAAAGGGGGCCGTCGCAGCCAAAAGCGCACTGCCCTGTCTTCTGGCGCCTCTTGCAAAGGCCGTAATCTTCCCCCGCTCTCTCGTCAGCAGCGTAATCCTTTTATCGTACTCGCCAATCGGCATTACATTTAAGACCATTCCGGTCATGATCACATTCTGTCCCATCCGGCCTTTCTTCCCGTTCTTTCCTCACTGCACAAAAGTTCAAATAATCGGTTACTTTTCCTGAACCCTCAAATTCTCTCCAGGCTTCCTCCATGACCACACCCTCCTGTTGTATCCGCAGCAAACTCTCCCGCGTTCGTTCTATCAATTAGGTTTCCCTCATGGATTTTTTCTATACTGGTAGATTTTGTTCTTTTAGATCTTGTCCTTACTGGCAGATTTTATTCTTTCAGATCTCGTCCTTATTATAACCAAAATTTTTCAACATCGAATCGCTGTTGCGCCAGTCTTTTCGCACCTTCACCCACAGCTTCAGATTTACTTTCGATTCGAGCAGACGCTCAATCTCATATCTGGCATTGGAACCGATTTTTTTGAGCATCGCGCCGCCCTTGCCGATCACGATTCCCTTGTGGGAATCACGCTCACAGATAATCGTCGCCTCGATATCCATGATATTTTGTCCTCTGCGCGGCTTCATTCTGTCGACTTCCACCGCAATGCCGTGGGGCACCTCCTCCTCCAGGGCATGCAGCGACTTTTCACGAATAATCTCCGCCACAATGGCGCGCTCGGGCTGGTCGGTGACCGTGTCCTCATCATAAAACAGCGGCCCGTAGGGCAGGTATTTATAAATCATGTCGAGAACCGTGTCAAGATTTTGCCCGCGCAGGGCACAAGCCGGGATAATCTCGGCAAAATCAAACACTTTTCGGTAAGTGTCGATCAATTCCAGCACTTTACCGCGCTCCACCGTGTCGATCTTGTTGATAATCAAAATCACAGGCGCCTTGACATGTTTGAGCTTTTCGGCAATATGCCGCTCCCCCGCGCCGATAAAACCTGACGGCTCCACCAGCCACAAAATCACATCCACCTCGGTGAGCGTATGCTCCGCCACATTCACCATATATTCGCCCAGTTTATTCTTTGCCTGATGGATGCCCGGCGTATCGAGAAACACAATCTGCCCCCGCTCCATATCCGTATACACCGTCTGAATCCGATTTCTGGTGGTCTGCGGCTTATTGGATGTGATGGCAATCTTCTGCCCGATCAACTGGTTCATCAGAGTGGACTTCCCGGCGTTCGGCCTGCCAATAATCGTCACAAATCCCGACTTAAAACTGTCCTCTGTACTTTTCACGCTAACTCCTTTATCTCCAAAAACAAATCCGCATTTTTCTTTATCGTTTCCTCTCCGCCGATGACACAGAGATTATCCTCCTGCAATACCGATGCAATCAACGGCTTTAACGCCCGGATATCCTCCGGCGAAGCGCCGATCACCTCGTCTCTCTCCCGCTGTAAGTCCTCTATGGTGACTTGTTGCAGGTAGGCCGCCAGCGAGCGGGCACCCTTGGCATTTGGCCCCAGCGGGGTATCCATATCGCTGATCGTCCCGATAATATATTTTGTCATCTCACGTTCGTCCGCCTCAAAGCTCTCCAGATAAGCCGGTATGCCCTCATAAACCTCGTTCGTCTTAGCCAGGTTGGGGTCGCGGTAGGATACAAAATATGTGTCCCCGCTTCTGCTGTAACCATTCATGCAGCCGTACGCGCCGCCCTTGACGCGCACATTCGTCCACAGATAATCATATCCCATGATGACGTTTAAGATGCGCAGCGCTCCGCTGTACGCATATCCGTGGGCGCGGAAATTGCCGGCCCGAGCCACATACTGCACCTGTGAGGCGTCCATAAATCCCTCGTTTTTCCTGACGAGCGCAAGCTCCCACTCTCTGCGCTCCTCCCCGGTAGATGGATAAAGGCCCGCCGCTAACTCCTCCGTCTGCCGCTCTGCGGCCTCCAAATGCTCTCTCTCGGTCGTGACGCTGACGATCAGGCGATCTCTCGTAAACAGCTTTTGTGCGAGTGCAGACAATTTTTCTGCCACGGCCGCTTTTTTCTCCTCGAAATGCACTTCCAAGTCTTTGATAAACTCATAAAACGTAATACCGGTCACTGCGTCGTTAAAATAATACATCTTGGAAAAATACGATATCGCGCGCATCAGAGCCGTCGCGTGGCCGGCCGACGACATTGTCATCTTTAATCTCGACTTCGTCTGGGCAACCAGCTCATACAGACGCTTATCATCATCAAATCTGGAGGTCAGTAAAATCTGGCGCACCAGTGCGACAGCCTCCGGCAGCTTCTGGGCAAGCGCTTTGATGCTCACCTCATACTTGATCTCAAATGCGCCGTCCTCCCGCTGATAACTGCTGGCAAAAGTGCGAATGCCGCCCGTGTGAATGTTGATCTCATTGGCCAAATCCGCATAGCCGTACTGTTCGGTATCGACATAACCGAGCACCTGTTTGAGCAGGCCAAGATACGGATAATCCTCCGGCGCCACATCCTTGGCATCAAAAAGAAGCGTCAGATAGTCGATGCCGCTGGTAAATATATCGTGGTAGAGAAGCGGCACATCTTTGACCTGCCGCACTTCATTTAAGAGCGGCGCAGCCTCCTTTTTGATATCCTCTCTGGTGAGCATCGGTATTTTCTCCAGCTCTTCCTTCGCTGAAGGTTCCTCCTGGTACGCCTTCAGACGCTTCGTATCCGCGATCAGCGCCTGAATCTCATCCTCCGTGAGACTGTCCTTGTAAGCGGCGAGCGCTTGCGCCAGTTCTTCCTCTTTCTTTGCGTTGAGACCGCGCTCCGGCACAACCGTCACAATCGAAGCGTGCGTATTATCCAGCAAATATGTTTGAATCAGTTGTTCAAAATAATCCGTCTCCACCTGCTCTTTTAAGAAATTATAAGTCTCGATCGCCTCCAAATGCATAAACGGCTCGCACTCATCATAAAGCCAGCTGTCCAGGCACCAGATTCCGTACATCAGCCCTTTGGGGAAGCGCCCATAATCGGCCTCGCGATAGCGGAACTCGGCACTGCTAATGCCGGCCAGCAGGCCTTTCTTATTTAAACCTCCCTGCGCCTGCTCGCGAAGCGTCGTCAAAATGATCTCCAAAAATCTTTCTTTGTCAGTGAGATCGGCATTTTTTGCGACTACGGAAAACATCGGCTGTAAGATACTGCTGTCATAACCGCCCGTGATATCCATACCGATGCCCGCATCGAGAAGCGCCTGTTTTAACGGTGCGCCCGGCGCGGAAAGCAGTGCGTAGTCTAAGACCTCAAATGCCTGGTAGAGCTTCTTGTCGAGTATCGTGCCAATGACAAAATTGTATGACAGATAGGTATTGTGTTCCATAGGCTCCCCGGAAGAGATCGAATAGCTCCGCTCTACCTCCACAGGCTTCTGAAACGGGCGCTGCTCTTTTATCTCAGAGTCCACCTCTATCTGGTCATAGTGGCTCAAATATTCCTTGTCCATCCAGTCAAGCTTCTCTGCCACATCCATATCGCCGTAGAGATAAATATAAGAATTGCACGGATGGTAATATTTTCTGTGAAAATCCAGGTAATCTTCGTAGGTCAGGTCGGGAATATTGTCCGGGTTGCCGCCCGATTCATTGGCATAAGCGGTATCAGGATATAACGAAGCCAGCACTTCCCGCTGCAGCACATCGTCCGCGGAAGAAAAAGCTCCTTTCATCTCATTGTAAACGACACCGTTGATCGTGATCGGCTCGTCTGCCTGCTCGAGTTCATAGTGCCATCCCTCCTGTTTAAAAATCTCCTCATGCTGATAAATATTGGGATGAAACACTGCATCCATATAAACGCCCATCAGATTTTGAAAGTCTTTATCATTGCAGCTCGCCACAGGATAGATCGTCTTATCGGGATAAGTCATCGCATTTAAGAACGTATTGAGCGACCCCTTTACCAGCTCCACAAACGGATCTTTCACGGGATACTTTTTAGAACCGCACAGTACCGTGTGCTCGATGATATGCGGCACACCCGTAGAATCTGCGGGCGGTGTGCGAAACCCGATGTAAAATACCTTATTCTCATCATCATTTGCAAGCACTGCCACTCTCGCACCGCTTTTTTTGTGGCGGAGAATCATTCCCTCCGAATTCAAATCCGGCAGAGGGCGCCGCTCCTTAACTTCGTACGCTGTGAGTTCTTCCAGTTTCCTCATTGTCCAATACTCCTTTTTTATTTATTTTCAATCGCTGCTCTCTTAAAATAATACCCATTTTATGATTATACCAAACATTTCTATAAAATGGAAATAAAATCTTAAACACACGAAAAGCCGACATATTCGCCAACAATATGCCCCCAAATTACATCTCTTATGATGTTTACTGCCAGCGATTGTGAAAAATTATATAGTAATCTATTCAATTCTCCTTTTAAAACTGTTATACTATTTTGTGTGCCGCAAAAGCGGCAAACAAATACAGCAAAGGAGCAGACAAGCATATGACCAATGAATTTATCCGGCTTACGCATATCTTTAAAAGCTTCGGCAAGACGGAGGTGCTAAAAGACTTGAGCGCCGTCCTGCACCAGGGAGAGATCCTGGGCTTTTTAGGTCCCAGCGGCGCCGGCAAAACAACGACCATCAAGATTCTCACCGGACAGCTAAAGCCCACGGCGGGAGACGCCTATGTCCTAGACACCCATGTAAAAGATATCAATACCACGATCTATGAACAGATCGGTATCGTCACGGACCAATCCGGTATCTATGAACGGCTGAGCGTCTATGATAATCTTAAATATTTTGCACAAATTCTCAGGGTAAACGCGGGGCGCATCGACGAGCTGTTAAAGCGAGTGGGGCTATACGAGCACCGCAAAAAGCCGGCTGGCAAACTCTCCAAAGGGCAGACGCAGCGGCTGGTTCTCATAAGAGCGGTGCTGCACAAGCCAAAAGTGCTTTTTCTCGACGAACCCACCAGCGGATTAGACCCCTCCACCGCCCTGGAAATCCATAACATGCTGACAGAGTTCAAAGAGGAGGGCATGGCGATCTTCCTCACAACCCACAACATGGAGGAGGCCGCCAAGCTCTGCAATCATGTGGCCCTGCTCAACAATGGCCAGATTGTGGAATACGGCACCCCCGAAGAACTTTGTCTGCGCTATAATAAGGATAAACGCTACCGCTTGCTTCTCTCCGACGGCAGTACACTGGTCCTTGGACAGACACCGGCAGAGATTGATCGTCTCAGTGACCTGCTGCGGGAAGATAAAGTAAACAGCCTGCACTCCTGTGAACCGACACTGGAGAGCGTATTTTTAACGGTAACAGGGAGGTCACTACAATGAACAAGATGCAAACAACCGAAACCTCAAAAATACATACCACCGGCATCCACTGGCATAAATTAACGGCGGTAATGAAATTAAAAACACGCGCCCTTTTTTCCAAAAACTTTATCATCATGCCGATTTTTGCCATCGGCCTTACCTTAGCGCTCAAGTTCCTCTACAGATTCATAGCCGATGGGAACGATGAAATGCTGACGTTCATGTACTCGATGGCGCTGGGACTTGGGGTGACGATGAATGTCTCGATGACCGGTATGGTCTGCACGTCAATGTCCCTGGCGGAGGAAAAGGAAAAACATACGCTGCGTGCCCTGATGACGTCCTCGGTCAACGGTCTGGAATTCTTTCTGGGGAGCATTATACCGGTGCTCGCTATGATCGTCGCAGTCAACATCCTTTTGATACTGGTCGCCGGCATTTCCATTTCACCGGCAGGATGGGCCCTGTGGCTGGGAATCTCTCTGCTCTGTTCCATCGCCAGCACAGTTTTGGGTATGATTCTCGGCATCTGTGCCAAAAATCAGGTGAACGCCAGCACGCTTTCCACCATTCCGCTGTTGGTGTTTGCCATGATTCCGAGCTTCAGCGCTTTCCATCCCACGATCAAAAAAATCAGCGATTTGCTTTTTACCGGCATCCTCATGGATACATCCAAGTCACTCATGACGGGAACCCCTACGGTTGAACCCATCGGCCTGGCAGTGATCGCCGTG
This sequence comes from uncultured Roseburia sp., assembly GCA_910584215.1. Taxonomy (GTDB): domain Bacteria; phylum Bacillota; class Clostridia; order Lachnospirales; family Lachnospiraceae; genus Roseburia. Next base: position 15,134 of record CAJTYI010000009.1, read on the forward strand.
GAGATCGCGCTTGCGGTCATTGCATTTCTGCTGATTTACCGCCGAAACGGCTATGACGCAGATTAGTCAAATCACAGTGACAGGCGCAATCCCATGACAGCAAAACGCGGCGCAGACATTCTAAAAAAATGTCTGCGCCGCGTTCATTTCTATTATTCCTGTTCCTGCCAAAATTGCTGTAAATATTTCCCCACATTGCCGACGCAGCAAACCGTCTGCTGCTGCCACTCTCTGGGAAACAGGCCGCGGTAACTGCCCTGCAAAAAGCGCTCGTCCAAAAGCAGTATCACGCCCACATCCTGTAACGTGCGTATCACCCGGCCCCCCGCCTGCAGCACTTTGTTCATGCCGGGATAGCGGTAAGCGTAGTCAAATCCCATGCCCGTGGACGATTCATAATAATTTTTGAGAATCTCTCTCTCATTTCCGATTTGCGGTAGGCCGGTGCCCACAATCACGACACCGATCAGCTGTTCCTCTTTCAAGTCAATGCCTTCTCCGAAGATACCGCCCAGCACGCAAAACGCCACAAAAGATTTCTGTCTCTCTCTCGAGTATTCCGCCGAAAAAAACGACAAAAACTCCTCTCTGGCCTCCTCGCGCATCCCCGGCTGCTGCTTTTTAACTTCGATCTGATCGCCATAAGACTCATCCACAAGCTCGTACACCTGCCGCATCATCTCGTAGGACGGAAAAAATACCATATAGTTTCCTGTTTTGGCTTTTGCCGCCTCATATATGTAGGCAGCTATTTTTTCGTATTCGGCCACTCCGCGCCTGGTATACTTGCTGCTGACATCATTTGCCACCAAAATAAGACTCTGTTCCGGACGAAAACAGGTCTTAGCGTAAACCGCGTAATTATCGCTCCTCGTCGAGAGCAGGCTCTTGTAATACTGAATCGGCAAAAGCGTCGCGGAAAAAAGAACCGCCGCGCTCCCTCTATCAAAACGCTCCTGCAAATTGCGCGACGGATCGACACAGTATAATTTCATCAGAAAACCGCCGGCCTCCACATGCTGGCTGTAGATCACATAGCGGTCGTCCACCAGCTCATAGATGTTGCGAAAATTCAGCAAGTCAAAATAGAACTGCAACACATCCCCGCGCCCTGGAAACTCGGGGTGGTTTTGTAAAAACTCGTCCATATCCGCCGTCAGCTTTTGCAGCACAAACATAAAACTGTCCAGCTCATCATAGATCACATAGTTGCCGCACTCCCGTTTGTAATCGAGCAAGATCTTGTTGCAGCGCTCCAGACCCTTTACGACCTTCCCCGGAAACGGCTTCAATAATTTTTTGACGGCAAGAAAATCTTCCTTGAGCAGAGAAGCACTGTACATTTCCCGGCTGCGCTCCACCAGATTGTGCGCTTCGTCTATCAGAAAAAGATAATCTCCTTTGTTGCCCTCAGCAAAAAAGCGTTTCAGGTACACATTGGGGTCAAACACATAATTGTAATCGCAGATAATATTGTCAGCCCACGAGGCAGTGTCCAGACACATCTCAAACGGACAGACCTGATGCCGCATCGCCTGCTCCATCAGCACTTCCCGGTCCATAAGGTCCTCTCTTTGTAACAGTTCAAACACCGCATCGTTGACCCGGTCAAAATGTCCCTTGGCATAAGGACAGTAAACCGGGTTGCACTCCGTCTCCTCCATCGGACACATCTTCTCTTTCGCCGTGATCTGAATCGTTTTCGCCTGATAACCCTGTCTGCGCAGCAGGGCAAACGCCTCCCTTGCCACCGTCCCGGTGACAGTCTTGGCAGTGAGATAAAAGATCTTATCGGAAAGCTCCTCCCCCACGGCTTTGACGGCCGGAAAAATCGTGGAAATCGTCTTGCCGGCGCCGGTCGGCGCCTCGATAAAAAGCATTTTCTTCCTTGCGATCGAGCGGTACACATCCGCCGCCAGCTCACGCTGACCATCGCGGTACGCAAACGGAAACACCAGCTTTTTGATGGACGCCTGGCGCAGCTTACGCCACGCATATTGAAAATCCGCCCATTTCTTATACTCTTCCATCAGCTCCGCAAACCACAGGGACAAAGCCTCAAAGGAAAACTCCTCGCGGAAATAGCGGATATCCTCGGTATCCAGATTACAGTAGGTCATCTGCAAGTGAATCCGCTTTAACCCGTGCTGTAAGGCATAAATATAGGCATAACACATAGCCTGCGCCCTGTGGACGCCGACCGGCGCCTCCAGCAGCTCAAGCCTTTGGTATATGCCTTTGATTTCATCGATCGTCACCCGTTCGGTGTCTAAGGCGATCTGCGCAAAAGAATCTGCGTATGTGGGCTGGTCTTCTCCCTCCCGCTCGATGATGATTCCGTCCGCACGCCCCTCAATGACAATCCGGTAGTCCCGTTCCTCAAGCACGAGCTTTAAAGGCACCTCCGCGTGGTAATTTTCGCCCATACGCTTCTGAATCTTGCGGTGCATCCGCGTGCCCTCGAGCATGGCCTGCGCCGTGGTGGTCCGCGTGGTGCGATTGTCAAGATTCCCCTCGCGCAGGATAAATTCTACCAGATTGCGCACTGATATTTTGATCGTTCCCTTTTCGTCATTGACCACAGCGCTGCCCATAGGAAGTTAAAAATTTCTTCCGTTCCAGCCCCAGTCGCTCACTCCATGATAGGTCACATAAACAGCGTCGCCCGGTATGCCAAGCTCTTTTTCAAGAATCGCGCAGATCTCTCCTGTCATGCGCTCATAGGCGCTAGAGGACGCATTGCCAAAGAGACTGACGGCCACATAGGCTCCCTGCTGCAACTGTTTTCCCGCCATGTAGAGGTCATAGTTATCTGTAAAGCCCACCATCAGATAAGTCTCCGATTTGTTCAGCAGCGCAATCGCTTTTCCAAGCTCAGCCTTTATATTTTCTCGCTTTTCGGGTGTCAAAGTTCCGGTAATTTTTGCATCAATAAATGGCATAATCATTTCTCCTTTAATAATTAGAATTGTAATATTACTAGGGCAGCAGTTCCCCTTCCAGATAACAGCACCGCAGATAATCGGGATTGCTGTAATAGATATTGGCATTAAAATCGGCGATCTCATCACTGATAAAGGAAGAAAATACGTCGATCAATGTCTGCTCAATCCCCTGATCCGGCCTGCGCACAGCGAGTATCAAATCCTGGAAAACACGGCCTATGGAAATCACCGAGGGCACGGTAAATCGACAGGTGCGCACGGTATCAAATTGACCGCGCGATATTCCATAATCCACGATCAGGCCGCTGGCCACCTCGTCGAATGTCATCTCCATATTGACATCGGCCATACACATTTCCCGGTTGATGTCGTCCTTATCAAAATATGAGATCACGTCACAGCGGCGGTTTGCCGTCTTGCGCGCGATATATTCCAATAGAATACAGACGTAAAACAGGTTGTCCTTTTGCTTATCATCCATGCACGACTTCACTCCCCTCATAACGCAGACATTCCAAAGCCTGCAGGGTATGAAAACTGATCTGCCAAGATGGTTCCTCCGTCTCCACATGCCTGCTCAACTTATCAAAATCCATGCGGCCTGCGAAATACTCATTGACATAATCCCAGATCGTGCCGTCCACCATCGGCCCGATCACAATATCGTAATCGTGGATGTAGCCGTTTCTACAGCCGCCGATAAAATTAATCCACTCCTCCATTGGCTTTTCAAACCGCAGAATCTTAAGGTTCTCATCCTCTCGGTAGCGATATTTATTGATAAACCCCATGCGTTTCATACGGTACGCCTGTCGGTAGGCTTCTTCATAGTCATCTGTGGCATAAAATCCCCAGGAAAAATCTCTCGTATATCTCGCCTTACTGATTCTGGGAAACTCCACAATCTGGGAACCCCCGCAATAAAGCAGCTGTTCTTCCATGTTATCTCCATTTCTGCGCTGTCCGTGCGCATAACGAATTTCTGCACTCATTTGTGCACATAACGATGTTCTGTGCGGATTTGTGTAAGTCTATGGCCTTGCGGCGCGCAGGCACAAATCTCGCGCCTGATCTTTTCATTTGGTCTTTTGCCTCATTTCATGCATTCTTTCACCTGATCGGCCTGCAAAGGACTCAAAAGCTGCGCAAGACGCCGAGATAAAACCTCCGCCGCAGCCCTGTGAGACCCACGGCCCGGATGATCGTTTGCGCCGGTCCATTCTTCTTTAAGCGGCGGCAGCGCCAGATACTCGGCCCGCATGTCCCCGCTCTCGCTCCTATAACGCTCCACGCCTTCCACAATATATGGTTCCATCGAACCATTGATCATGCCGTACGCCCAAATCAAATAACTGTCGGGATTACAAGCGCGCAGCGTCTTTAAAAACTGCGTCACGCTGGCAATAAAGCGGTCTGTCGACTCTCTTGCAAAGCTGCCGTCGGCTTCCCGTCTCATCCTATAACGGTTCCCCCTCTCGTCGACCCACGCCGGATTGTCAAAGGCAAACGCATCGTTGCTGCCGAGATTGACCACCACGGCATCCGGCTGCCAGCTGCTAAAATCGTGCTCCATAAATGCCCCGAGCCGCTCGTTTTCCTCACCCTTTAACACACCGCACACCTGTTTATAATACGGCGGCAGCGAGCGCACCGGATCGTTGTCCCAACTGCAGTAAGCTCCCCAACCACTCTGTGAAAGAATCCGCAGTTCGGCATCCATCATCTCTGCCGTCCGCAGTGCGTAATGCCCCAGTGTAGAAAAAATGGCAGGCGCCCAGACATGCGTGCCCTTTGTGCCTGCCAATCCCTCGCCGGAGGTGATACTGTCGCCGACAAATTCCAGCTTATAGGTTTTCTGTGGCAGCGGATAGAGTGTGCCGTCCATATGAATGGCGCACAGCAGCAGCCGGTTCTCCTGGTCTATCCGCATCGGCTGCACCTCTTTGATGAGTCGGACCCGCTTCTTCACCGCGGCATCCAGGCCGCGGAACGCACACAGGGTCGTCTTTCCTTTCCCGAGTGCGGTCCGAATCAGTGGATACCCGTCCAGTTCTACACGAATCCATTGCTCATGCACCGCATAATCCGTTTCTATCTCAAAAAAAAGCTCCGCAGCGTCTGTCACAAACTCCACCCCGCTCGCCGTCCAAAAAAGCGGCAGCGGGGCCGCCTTCACGGTTCTTCCCAAAATCAATATCTGTTCCTCTTCTGCCGGGATATAAGTATTCATATGTTCCTCTCATTCTGCCGCAAAAGCGGCACTTTCATCCAAAAACCTTCCTCATATCGTATAAAACCACATTTCATCCTGCTCAAGATCCGTTTTTTGCAATAGCTTACATTCCTGCATATTGATATTCAGCTCCTGATTCTTGATGCTCACTCTGCTGCCCGCCGCGATGGAGGTAGTGATAAACGCGTTGCCGCCGATCACGGCGCCCGCGCCGATTACGGTCTCTCCCCCCAAAATGGAGGCGCCGGAATAGATCGTCACATGATCCTCGATCGTCGGATGGCGCTTTTTATTGCGCAGCCGCTCCACATCTCTGGTTGAAAGAGCCCCGAGCGTCACGCCCTGGTACACTTTTACATAGTCTCCAATCTCCGTCGTCTCACCGATCACAATGCCCGTGCCATGGTCGATGCAAAAATACTTGCCGAGCGTAGCGCCGGGATGAATGTCAATCCCCGTCCTGCTGTGCGCATGCTCCGTCATAATCCTCGGAATCAGAGGCACTCCCAGCAAAAACAGCTCATGCGCCAGGCGGTTGACCGTGATCGCATATAATCCCGGATAAGATAAAATAATCTCCTCGCGGTACTGCGCCGCAGGGTCGCCCTCAAAAGCCGCCTGCAAATCCGTTTCCACATAAGCGCGTATCTGCGGTATTTTGCGGAAAAAAGCCAGCGAAATTTTTCCGGCGTCCTCCTGTATGCCCTCCTCCGTCTTATGCTCATACGCGCTGGAAAACTTCAGGGCGATGGCGATCTGCTTATTCAAATGATAGATGACGTCCTCGATCAGTATCGAAAGATGGCTGTTGGCATTGTAACTTTTATAAAACTTATCGCGATAATAGCCCGGGAAAAGAATCTTTAGCAGCTTTTGTATGATGTCGATAATGACCTCTTTGTCCGGCTGATTAAAAATGTCAATCTTGTCGATCGTTCTGCCGTTCTGATAATCTTTGAGAATATCCCCAACAATATCAAAAATCTCATGCTCCATTGCATTTGTCATGCGCAAAACCTCCTGCTAATCTTTATCATATCAAATATTATCTATAGATTCAATATGGGAATTGCGCCAGTTTTAGAACGCGATTCCCATTTTCACCCACACAGTTTGCCAAGAATTTTTTTAGAAAAACCGCAAACATGTTGCCACAAAAAAGAATCACTCCGTGATTCTTTGCAAGTTGCTTAGCAACTTGAGAATTGATGCGTCTGACGACGCAATTTCCTATAAAGTAAAAAAAGCCACGCCCTGGAGTGATGACACTCACGCGGGCATGGCTCTTTACTTTGTACGAAATTTAGCAAACCGCATATTTTGATACAGTCTTCTCAAAACAAGGATTAAGACCAACATAGCGGATCGTCAAATCCTTGCATAAGCCAATGTAAAACATACCAAGAATGGATTTTGCATCGATTACTGCTCTATTGCAACAAACATCAATTTCAAAATCACATTTCCCGGCGGCTTTGACAAATTCCAGTACATCCTCCGTGTCTTTCAATCTGATTTTCTTTTCTGTCACAAATATCATCCCTTTCTTACTTTAATGGCAGGCCAATCCATGAATCGGCCCATAATTGTGATTGGCATCAGTGTATTGCACTGACACAGCATCTATGTAAAGCAAAAACCATAGCACCTGCTGCCTGACATTATATAATTCCCTTTTTGTCCGGGACTTTCCTCCTTATTTCGCATCTATGATTTTTGAAGTGTGTAGATTATGGCACAAATTCCTTTGACTGTCAAATTTTATTTATGCGCCCGCTATCCCCAAATATCATCAATTTATCTATTTTCGCTCTGCGTTTTTCACAAATCTTGGCAGCACGGAGGTCATTTTTGATCAGAAGGGTACTGATGTCAAAACTTAACTGTCAAAAAGTACCAAATTTACAATCCGCATCCCCATAAAATCCGTCTTCTTTTACAATTTTTTACCATATTTTTTGATATTTTCCCGGATTCCTTGCTTAAACCATCATTTCCTTGTTATAATAAAACCATGTTATTTATCACGGCGAGTAATCCCGATGAAAGCACTTATTTGATACGGATTCCACTCTGTAAAACTGCGAGGTAAGTATGATACCAGAAAAAGAATTATTATTAGACAAAATAAAACAGCAGCGTGCCAATCCTGTCACCGGGTGCACATTCGATCTCTGCCAGAGATTCTATGACTGTATCGACAAAAGAAATAAGGATGACTGGGCCAATTACCTCTTTTATGTGGGAGAATGTTATTTTCGCATCGGTAATGTCAGAAAATCATTAAACTTACTGACACGCTGCCTTAGCACCTCCAAAAGCAAGGATTTGGAATATCTTAACGTGTATTGTTATCATATCATGGGACTTATCAATGTCTACGCCGGAAACGAGACGATCGCCCTCAACTATATGCTGCAATGTCAGACGATCAGCGAAGATCTTCACCTGCGCAGCGACCTGATCTCTTCCTATATCAATCAGGGCATGATCTATCACGAACTGGGAGACTATGAAAATGCCCATACCTTTCTTAACACCGCCTACCAACAGTTAAACGGCTTGGACCGAGACTTTGATTCGCTCTATGTTCTCTGTGAGTCCTGCCGCGGCGTCCTTCTCAGTCAGACAGAAAACGCCAGGGCAGCACACGAGATCTATCAAAAGCTGCAGCACTTTTTAGCGGAACACACACAGCACTTTTTTGTGCTGTGCCTAAGTTATCTTGGCGTCCATCTGCACGGTTATCTGGCGGATGATGCCTTCCTCGCCGACAACATAAAACAGTTGTTGTCCCTCCCCGTGCACCAGGATTTTCTACTGTTTTCGCGCTATTATTACGCCTGCTGCTCTTACCTGATTGAACAAGGACAAACTTCCTATGCGGCACAAATTTTGCAAAAGATCGAGCCAGAGGTCAGACGCGGCACCCTGTTTTTCGTAAAAAATAATTATCTGCTGCTGCTTGCACGCTACACCAGGACATTTGACACGGAAAACTACGCCGCAGTTTGTTGCCGGCTTGCGCAACTGCATCCATCCTATGAGGAGGAACAGCACTGCATCACACGTCACAGCCTCGCCTATATAGAGCTGCTGCGCCAGACTAAGATCGCCTCTGACCACTTTCAGGAACAGAGCCAGCTTGATCAAATGACCGGTCTGCTTAACAAATATACGATTCAGTTTTTAATCGAAGAAGACCTGGCAAAAGACCATGCAGACCGACATGCCGCGCTCCTTTTGGTCGATTTAGATCATTTTAAACAGATCAACGATACACTGGGACATTTGATTGGAGATGAGTTTATCTGCCAGACGGCCAAAATCATTCAGAAATATTTTGGAGATACCGCCCTCTGCGGACGCGTGGGCGGGGATGAATTTTTAGTCTACATCAGCAGCGTGGCAGACGTCTCTTTGATCGGTCTGCAGGCGGAGATGCTCCTGCAGGAAATCGAACGGCAGACTGCCCAAAAGCACAGCTCTATCAACGCCTGTGCGAGTTTGGGAATTGCCTTTTCCTCAGACATGTATCACAATTACACGCGTTTATTTGCCGCCGCTGACCGGGCACTCTACGATGCCAAAACCAGCGGCAGAAATAAAATAGTGATTGCAGAATAGTTCTTATGTGACAGCCGAAAAACATTCACAGCAACAATTTGGGGCGCTTAGAAAATCCTCCGCACGGCCACGATCGGGCGGTAGGTGATCGGCGATGTGTATTTGATGCCGGTCTCAGGCGTGCTTGCATGAAGCAGCGTATTGTTTCCGACATAAATGCCCACATGGCCATCGTAACAGACGATATCACCGGGCTGGATGTCCGACTGGCTGACGCCGTATCCGACACCTCTTAAAGCGGCCGAAGAATGAGGCAGGCTGACGCCGAATGCGGCGTACACGCTCATCACAAACCCGGAACAGTCCGCCCCGTTCGTCAGACTGCTGCCGCCGTAGACATACGGATTGCCCACAAACTGCTTCGCATAATTGACGACCTCCTGGCCCTTTGAGGAACCGTGAGACGAAGAACCGCCGGTGCTTCCTGCCGCGGCTCCGCTCTTCGCTTTGCCCTGGCTCTTGCGCTTTGCCGCCTCGCGCTGCCTGTTCGCTTCCTCTAGCTTTCTCTGCGCTTCCCGCTCTTTGGCTAAGCGTGCTTCCTCTTCCTCTCTGGATTCCGCTTCCTTATATTCCGTAGTGACAGAGATATAATCAGTAGAAATATATCCTTCTCCCTCGTCGGTCTCGACCTTGACCCACTCCTCGTCATGCGCTTCCGTGATCACATAATCCTGCCCCTCCGGCAGCATCGTCAATATCTTTTCCTCGGTCGAGGGGCCTTTGCGCACAAACAGCGTGGTCGTTTCCACCGTAGCGTACTGTGTGCTCACACTTTTTGCCAGCTCTTCATCCCCCACTACCACATAATCTGCATGAATATATCCCGTCAGACTTCCCGATTCCACATAATACCAGCCGTTGTCCGTCGCTTCCAACACGGTTGCCGCCGACTTATCATACAGTTTTCCGATGATTTCGCTCTCGGTCGTCGGCTCCTTTCTGACATTGACATAGTTCGTCACCTGCGCGATGGCAATATTGTCATAGCTGCCGGTTTCCTCCGATTCGCCCTCCTGCACGGCTTGGCCCTCACCGGTCTGCCCGCTCCCGCCGTCCTGATTTTCTTCGACGCTGGTCTGTCCGTCCGCCTCCATCTGAAAATGTTCCGCCGTCAGGGCTGCTATTCCGGCCACTCTGCCCTGGTTCTGTTTGATATCACTGATTTGGTTTCCGTCGCCCACAGCTTCTGTGCTCTCCTGCGCCTTCTGCTCCGGCGTCTGCGCAGCGTACACCGTCTGCGGCGCCTGAAAAAGTATACTGCCTGCCAGTATCGCAAGCGCCACCTTCCGCGGATATCTTCGTTTTCCAAAACTTCCAGCCGTGATAATTCTCTTATGCATGATAACCCTCCATGAATGCTCAGCAAACGAACTTTGTCCGTCTATGTAAAAGTTCACGTTTGCAATAGAAATGAAAACTTAACGTTTCTTTGCTTCGTCGACATAAATCATTTTGTAACATTTATGACATATGTTACAAAATTGTTTCATTTATGTGATGCAATGATTGTATCAGAGGGGGGCCGTGAAATCCAGCGGGAAGATCTGGAAATGACAGAACGCCTTAGCAGGGGGCACTATTTTTAGAATTGGCTGCGCCAACGAATACTCTGCAAAGGATAAGGCATATGACGAACTGCCAAAAGCAGGACGGGACAAAGGAAACATCTTGTCAAAGCACTGCTTGCGGCTGTCCTCTCCGCGGTGAACAAACGCATTGAGGGACAAAGCAGTTATGCAGACACTTGACACGCTTATGCTAGACTTCCCCGACAAGGTTGTGGTAAAATATCCACATGGGACAGCTTACAAGTTTATTGAAAAGCACTCATAAGTTTACATTCAGCAATCCGAACTTGCTATACATATTGTTAATAAAAAGATATAATAGGTGAGAATATGACAACAGGTGAAAAATTAGCGTTGCTGCGTGAGAAAAAGGCATTACACAAGAAAAATTGTCTGCACTATTAAATGCGTCTCGTCAGTCTGTTTCAAGATAGGAAACCAATATAAGTTTTCCTGAAACGGACAAACTTATTGAATTAAGCAAATTATTTGAATGATTATTGATGAAATTTGTATTTTTTAAACATGGAGATTATAATGGAAAAACTAACTTTGGAAACAGAGAAAATACTGAACGAACGATTTAACAAGGACAGCATCATTGCTCTGGCAACGGTACAAGACGGAATGCCATATGTCCGTAATGTGAATGGATTTTATGAGGATAGTTCATTCTATGTGATTACATATGCACTTTCCAATAAAATGAAACAAATAGAAAAAAGTCCATACGTGGCAATCAGCGGCGATTGGTTTACTGCACATGGAAAGGGAGTAAACTTAGGTTGGTTCTGTGCGGACAAGAATAGAACCATTGCCAAGAAACTAAGAGAAGCTTTTAAGGAGTGGATTGACAACGGACATAATAATTTTGATGATGAAAATACTTGTATTCTTCGCATTGAATTGACGGACGGTGTTTTGTTCTCACATGGAACAAGATATCATATAGATTTTTAGAGCCGGTCTTCTGGTTCTGCCCTTGTCTGTCTGTATGATACAAGGAATTTTTCGGGTTCATTCCAACCTCTGCCTTGCGACGGCTTTTTTTCTTTTGCCGTCGTCCGGCAGATGTTACATTAAATTTTCAAAAGTGGAATGCAATTATAATTCATTGATTGTTTCGGTTATTGCCATGTTGTGAATCCGTTTTGACGGAAGATAAGCTGCTATGACAGCTGCCATACAAACAAATAGCAAAATGATTAGTAAAGGAATTGTTGGCAAACTCCATATTGCATAGCTGAAATGATTGCCTATCAGAATGCTGTACAGCAGCCTGTAAACTATCAGCCCGACCATACTGCCAACAATACCTCCCAACACAGCATAGGTAAATGCTTCAGCAACAATCATTTTCGTTATCTGATGTTCGTTCATCCCTACTGCCCGCATTGCCCCGTATGACTTAATTTTTGAGGACACACTCATGGAAATGCTGTTTACAATATTTAAGACCGTCACCAGAGCAATAATGGCTAAAAACGCATAAATACAGAACACAAATGCAATATAAGTCCCAGAAGTTCGTTGGTCGCGCAAATCATTTAAGGTGCAGTCATGGTCTAAGATCTCCCTAATTGCCGTTACATCTTCGTCTGTTACGTCACTCGTTGTTTGTATCATAATGAGAGAATAATCCGTTATTCCAGTTGTGTGAATAAAGGTATCACCAGAAGTAATCAGAGTTATCTCTCCGTTTGTAAGACCGTCGCTGTTGAACGGATCATATTTCAACAAACCTGCAATTTCAAATTCTTCATCGGCAACAATTATTTTATCGCCGATTTCCAGAGTACTGCCTTTGTCCCATGTCGCAAGCACATAATGACTGTTTCCATATACTTTAGAAATATCGCTGCCTTTTTTCAGCATATCGTCTTTCACAAGACAGTTCAAATCAAAATCTTCATAAGAAATCATGTCAATTTCAATCGCATTTGAATTTAGCTGCGCCGGAATGTTAAAAACGCTGCGGCGTCCGAAAATACGTTTTACTCCGTCCATTGTGCCGATAGTATCAACTAAAGCACTATCTACACCATTTGAAACGTCAACACTTGAAATGTTAATATCAGCGGCAGCGGCAGACTGTGGCATGATATAACCAACAAATTCTACCAAAACAGAAAAGCTCAGAAAAAGAATAATACTAAGAGCAAATGAACCCGTCATAAGTATCAGCGTTTTCTTTGACGCTACTGCATGATGAATACCCAGAGCTGTTTCAACTTTGAATAAATTGACCTTTGCCGCATGGTTTATATTTCCTGTGATTTCTGAATTTCCAGAAGCCGCCGTTACGGGAGATACTTTTGCTGCCCGTTTTGCTGGAGTTCTGGCAGCAATCAATACTGTAATAATACCTACGATAATTCCACTGATGATACCGGCTATGCTGATACCAAAAAGAGGAATGTCAGAAAACTCCTCTCCGACAAGAAAACGTAAAACAGCACATAAACCCCATGTGATGATAATACCAAGTGTAACGCCGATCGGAATAGCTGCTTTGCACCAATTCAGAGCTTCCAGTTTTACAAAATGAATAATTTGCTGTTTACTCATTCCAATGCAACGCATCATTCCAAAAAATTTTGTCCTTTGTGTCACATTACTATTGATACTGCTTGAAATCATCAATACGCCTGCTATCAACACCAACACAAAGAATACAATGGCAATGATACAGAGCGTTTGCCCGGTTGTGCTGCTTATTATATCCTGCAATGTCAAATCGTCATGCTTATTTACCAATCTTGTTTGCTCCATTCTAATACCCATTTCTGCCATACTAAAAATGGCAGTCACCAAGAATACGGCGAAAATAATACATAAAATGGTCATTCTGTTCTGCCGCTTATGCACCTTTGCCGAAATAGGTATAAGACTAAGATAGCTTTTCATTCCCGGCACCTCCCTAAATCAGCCACAACGCCGTCCGACACCTGTAACACCCGGTCTGCGGTCTGTGCGATACTACGGTTGTGGGTAATCATAATAATGGTCTGCTCATACTTCTTTGACGTTTCTTTTAACAGGGCGATAACTTCTCTGCTGTTCTGCGTGTCAAGGTTTCCGGTCGGCTCATCGGCAAGGATTAAGGACGGGCGCGTGATAAGGGCACGTCCGATTGCCACGCGCTGCTGCTGTCCGCCGGACAACTGGCTCGGCAAGTGGTTACGCCGTTCATTCAGATTAAGAACCGTAAGCAGTTCTTCCAGATACTTCTTATCGGGTCTCTGATAATCTAGCAGCACCGGGAAAATGATATTCTGCTCAACAGTCAGTTCGGGAATTAAGTTGAACGCCTGAAAGATAAAGCCGATATTCCTCCGACGGAAAACGGTCAGTTTGCGGTCGTCCATGGTAAAAATATCCATGCCGCCAATCTTTACCTCGCCAGATGTAGGTGTGTCAAGCGCACCTATCATGTTGAGCAGCGTACTTTTTCCAGAGCCGGATTCCCCGACGATAGCCACATACTCGCCCTTTGGAACGGAAAAGCTAACTTTTTTCAAAGCGTGTACGGCAGTTTCGCCGCTTCCGTATGTTTTACAGATATTGTTGACTTCTAATAAGTTCATGTGTAAACACCTCTTTCTGTTTGATAGAACCAATATAACAAAGAAATCCTACACCAATATTACAATCAGCCTACAATTTTGTAGGATTCAAAAAATGCATTTTGAAAGAGGTCTCTGTGCCTAATGTGCTGTCAACTTCAATCGTCCCGTTATGAGCTTCCACAATCGCTTTTGTAAGCGACAGGCCAAGACCAATACCCTGTGTGTCTTTGGAAAAACGGCTGCGGTAAAACCGCTTGAAAATATGGTGTACGTCCTCCGGGTGTATGCCGCTTCCATTATCCTTTACGGTTATCTGGACAATAGATGTAAAAGACCGCCACTCGATACGGATAACACCGCCTTTTTCTGTGTGGTCAAGAGCATTTTTTACAAGGTTACTGATAGCTTCTATTATCCAGTTGCGATCACATAAAAGTAAACTATCTTCATTCCCCGACAAACAGATTTCTTTTCCCTCCTGTCCGGCGCGGAACAGGAAATGCTTTTTTATATCCTCTGCAAGTTCAGACACATTTTCTAAAGACTTTTCTAATATAATCGTACCCGCGTCCAGTTTTGTGATTTTCAAAAGATTCTGTACTAAAGTTTCTATACGGTCAAGCTCCTGTTCGGAGAGCTGGCTGAATTCCTGTATGGCCGGGAGTTCTTTTGCTTCGTCCTGTATAAGCCCATTGTAAATATTAAGGGCGGCAAGCGGCGTTTTTAACTGATGGGAAATGTCCGATATGGTATTGCGTAAAAATTTCTTCGCACTTTTTTCATGTTCAGCGTGGGCGTTCAAGATCGCTACCAAAGAATTTACCTCATGGAATAACCTGTATAGCTCGCCCTCGTCGTTGCACTCAATCGTAACGTCTTTGTTGCCGGATATATATTCTGTAATCTGCGTTATGGCGAATTCCATGATTTTATGCTGCTCTTTGAAATACCCATAGCAGAGCAGCAATATCAAAATCCCCATACATACGCCGCAAATGATCATGTAATATACCGCATTTCTAATATCAAAGATTACCAATGCCGCTGAAATCAGGATAAAAACTATGATACAAGTAAAAATACCGACGAACAGGGATTTGACTTTTCGGTTCGCTAATATTATCATCATACACCTCAATCCGCCGTATTCCATTTATAGCCCATGCCGCGAACCGTAACAATCCGTTTCGGTTCCCCCGGATTGTCCTCGATTTTTGTACGGAGCCTGCGGATATATACGGTAAGAGAATTATTATCTACATAATTTTCGCTGCAATCCCAGAGCTTCCCTAAAATCTGTTCCGGGGAAAGAATCTGGTCGGGATTTTCCATGAACAGACATAACAGTTTATACTCGCTCGCCGTCAGGACAAGCAGCTTCCCCCGTTTATAAACCTCGCCTTTCAGAAGCCTTATACTGATATCGTTGGACTGCAATTCTGTATCATCGGTATTGAAATTTTCACTCCTGCGGAGCAGCGCATTAAGTCTTGACAGGAATACCGCCAATTTGAACGGCTTTGTAATGTAATCGTCGCCGCCAATATCAAGCCCCATAATAATATCTGTTTCTTCATCAGCAGCAGTAAGAAACATGATAGGCACTTTTGAAGTCTGTCTTATCTTTTTGCAGAGGTCAAAGCCCGAACCGTCGGGAAGCGATACGTCCAGAATAGCCAAATCATATTTCCCGTTGACCCATAATGTATCCGCTTCCAGTGTGGTACGGGCAACATCTATTTCATACCCCTGTTTCTTTACGGCAAAAGAAAGACCGCTGATTAAGCTCAAATCATCTTCCAGTAAAAACAATCGCTTCATTTTTTATCCCACTCCTTCCCTTTTTCGTCCTGGCGTCAATCGGCTTTTCCGCGCCCTTTGATATCAGCCACATACTGCCAAATTTTGAAACGCCCGGTATGCGTTCTCCCTCACAAAGTTTCTGCACTCGTCTTTCTGAAATGTCCCATTTGCCCGTTTCTTCTGCCCAAGACATATATTCCATAAGTCACCCATCCTTTCTTCAAAACTTATCAGTATCATTGTATACGGCATGACGCTTTAGAGGATGTTGTTCGCGCCGCCCTCAAAGAGTTAGGGATGAATACGACCATTAACCATGTGACGGACTTCTCGCAGATTGCCGCCCCCTTTTCATGCCGGGCGGCATCCTTTCTGGTACCCCTAAGCGGAGTTATCATATAATCACAAAAATGCCGCACTGAGCGGAATGCATACCATATACAGCCGTTTTCCAGCGAAAACAGTCTCTATAATGGTACAATTCATCCTCAGTGCGACAGTTCCTTTTCGGTAATTCAACCGATTACAAGCGCTCAAGCTTTTCTCTTTTTAAAAAAAGTGTCGATATTGTTCTTAATCTCTTCTGGTTTTAAATGTTTCAGCAAATATCCCGCCGGCTTTAAGGACATGACCTTTTTCACGCTCTCGGGATCATTGCGGCCCGTGAGGAATATCACAGGAATATCCGCAAACGCTTCCTCCGAACGTATCATCTCCAACGTCTGTCTTCCGTCGCAGACCGGCATCTCATAGTCGAGCAGAATCAAATCCGGCCTGTTTAACGTGATCTCCCGAATCGCCGACACCCCGGAATCCACGAGCAGGACCTCGTAATCCTCAGAGAGCATTTCTTTCATCGCATGACGCATCGTCATGGAATCGTCCACCACAAGCACCTTGGGCTTTCCGCTGTCCGCCTCTTTCTCTCTCCGTTTTAGCAGATAGCTCTCTATTTCACTGATCGCATTTTCATTCCCTATGGGCGTCCCCAGGCTTTCCGTAAGCAGATGGGGAGCGACCATACAATAGGCAAAATATCCCTCCCCTGTGTCAAATAGCAGACTGGCCTGCAATTTTTTCTTGTCAAATACCTTCTGAAATTGCTCAAACGAGAGCAGATTTTCCTGCTTCAACTCATAATCTTCCAAGGACGGAAACTGTTCCATCACACCCTTCACAAACTGGCGCGCCGCATATCTGGTAGCATGGGTCAGCATGGCGTCGAGCTTATTCGTCTGAATCCCCATAATCTTTCCAACGGTATTAATGAGAAGCCTCTCTTCAAACACCAAAAAGACTTCCTGCCTTTTTTCCGTCTGATCTGTTCCATAGACCAAACGGCAGTATACACCCTGTCCAAATTTCTCACCGCCGTAAGCATCACTGATCAAATGCGACTCCAGACGAAACATATCAAACACCAGCTGGATGATTACCTTTTTCATGGCATTAAGTTCTTCTCCCGGCAGCAGTTTCTCCCATTTTCTCACACGCTTTCCTGTGATCGCAAGGTCTTCCGTTAAGGTGTGTCCAATCAGCCACCCTGCGCAGACTCCCAGAAAATGCTCTACGGCTTCCGATGAATACTGCGTCTGCTCCAGCTCCTGCTCGAGCGCCGGGAGCGTATTATCCCGAAATCCGTTATGTATAAGTCTGTGCCGCTCCAGCCCCTCGTAGTTAATCGATTCCATATACGCTTCTTCGTCCGCAAAATGCTTAAGCGCATGCCCCTTAAAAAATTTGATGCTCTCCTGACATGCCCACTGGCTGCCCTTTTCTTCCCCTTTAAATGCAAATAGCTTATTGATAATCTTAAAGAGCTTCCGGTGCTCCTTATCAATAATGTCCACTCCGATATTAAACTCTTCCCGCCATGCAAATTGGGTATCCATACAAAAAATCCTCCTTTACTACAGATTCTTTCCTAATTCCTGCAGCTTTTTCATGAAATCCCTTTTTCCAAGGTCTATATGATGTATTATACATCACAAGATATTGTGGATGCAATCACGATTATGCAAATTTTGGCACTATTTTTACGCAAACGCACCCTTACTCACCGATGCGATTCTTCCACGCCAAAAGAACACACAAAGAAATGGGCAGTCGCCTCTCTGTGCGTTCTCTTTTCTAAAAACCTGTCTCAAACTGTCTATTTATTTTCCGTCTTAGTGGCATCTTTACAACAGATGAATCGGCATCTCCTGCGTCAGCTGGCACACCTCGTTAGCCTGACGCCTTGTGTCGCTGGGGGCTAAAGCCGGCTCTGCCGCTGTCTTTGAAACTTCGGCCTCTGCCGCCTTTGCAGTCTTTTTGGCCCCTGATTTTTTCGCGGCCGGTTTTTTGGCAGACTTTGCCGCTGTCTGTTCCACGATCTTTTCCACCACCTGCTCCGATGGGTTTGCGATTACATTCGACGCCACTTTGGTTTCCTCCGATTTCGCTTCTTCCGTCGCTTTCGCGGCGGCTCTTTTGATACTACCTGTTCCTACGGACATCCTCTTCCATCTCCTTTGCAAGCTCCATGTATTCTCCCGCACTCCGCGCGCTCTTCTTGTGAACCATAATCGGTTTGCTGGCGTCCTGCGCCCACTCCACCTCACTGTCCACGCGGATGATGTGCTCAAACACATGTACATTCTCTACCTGTTTTAGTGTTTCCAAAGTCTGTTTATAATAATTCTTCCTGACATCAACTTTTGTCACTGCGATGCCGAGAAGTTTTAACGCTTCATTAATATGTCTGACATCCTCCAAAAACTCAAACATATTGGCAACGCCGAACAAGCCCCACGGGCTCGCCTCCACCGGCATCACCACATAGTCGGACGCACAGAGAATGTTCATCACCCACCCGCCCAAAGTCGGAGGCGCATCAATCAATATGTAATCGTAGGCGCCGGATTCCTTGATCGTCTTTAAACTGCCTCGCAGAATAAACTCTCGCTGCCATCTGGTAAACAGATCGTACTCAATGCCGCTCATCAATGTGGAGGAAGGGATCAAATCCAGATGTTCGTAGGCAGTCGGAACAACGTAATCTGCCAAATCTTTCTGATTCTTGATCGCCTGATACAGATTTTTCTCCCCCGACGCAAACGCGAGCACCTCATCCTCGGTGAAAAAAGAAAGGGATAAATTTAACTGCATATCGCCGTCTATAAGTAAAACCCTGTGGCCCATGGAGGCCAGAGAATATCCTACATTGGCACAAGTTGTAGTTTTTCCGCTTCCGCCCTTATTGTTGGCAAATGCAATCGTTTTAAGTCTCTTCTCCATAGAGGCATTTGATTCCCCTTTCCTCAAAATATTTAAGCCAGCTATCCGTCGGCCGCAGGTCTGTCACCACCATATCGATATCCTCTATGCGACAGATCTGGGAAAATGCTACCTTATGAAACTTCGTACAGTCCACGGCAAGAATTCTCTGCTTTGCAGAGCGCAGCATGGTCTGTTTTACCTGGGAAAACATATCGTTGGCGTCGGTGACGCCCTGCTCCATGTCAATTCCCTTGCAGGAGATCACCACCTTATCCGCATGGAACGAACTGATTCCCTCGATCGCCCTCGAACCTACCAGCGCCAGATAATTCTCTTTTAGTGTGCCGCCGGTGGAAATTATGTCCCAACCGTTGGTGTCCCCTAACTCCACCAAAACTTCGATGGAGTTGGTGACAATGGTAAGCCGCTCCTTATCCCGTATGGACTTGACGATAGAAACAGCAGTAGTGCTCGGATCTAAGATGATATGGTCACCGTCCTCGATAAGACCCGCAATCAGGGAGGCAATTTTCTGCTTCCCGGCGAGATTCTTTTTCTTGCGGACATTGAACGGCATATCAATATTGTTATTTTCATTTAAGACAGCGCCGCCGTAGCTTTTTACGGCCATACCTTCTTTGGTTAGCTTATCCAAATCACGCCGTATCGTCTCCTCCGATACGCCAAACAACTCCCCCAGCTCGCTGACGACGACCTTTTTTTCATCCATCAGCTTCTCTAAAATCAGCGTTCTCCGCTCCGCTGCCAGCATATTCCCACACCCTTACACTAATCTTCTCTCACCCATGCTGATTTTAATATGTCCTCAGCTTATATCAAGTTTATTCTCCCGCACTATGTTTCACACGATCGCTTTACAGATCTGCGCATCCGGGTGCGCGATCACGGAAGAATCTAAAAACATTCCCTTATCGCCCACGGTATTTTTCGCTTTCGCGATTGCAGCCTCGCAGGCGGCTACTTCGCCTGTGATCAGCATATATGATTTCCCGCACATGCCCTTGGCAATGCGCAGCTCAATCAGCTGTACGATCGCCGTCTTCGCCGCGATATCCGCCGCCTCGATGATCGCCGCCGCGTCATACGTCTCGAGCACGCCAAGTGCATTGACTCCTTCAATGGTGCTGGTACCGTAAATTGCAGGAAAGATGGACGCATCGGGATTGCCCAGCACAAAGCTGTCAATGAGTTCATCCGGCCTGGTGGACTTCCCTCTCTCCACCGCAGCTTTCACTGCGCTAAGATCTCCCTTGATGATCGCAATATATTTGCCGGGACAAACGGTCTGTGCCTCCACAATCTCCACATCGGCAGTCTTTACCATCTGGTCTGCCGCGGTGATACCCGCCGATACCGTCTTAAATTCTATCATTCCAATTGCTGTATGCATGACTACCTCCATTGCGCACGCCGCAATACCGTGCGCTGTCTAATCTGCACTTATATATAACAAAGCGGACAAATCCGCATCCATTTACCTGTACTCATATCAGGCAGTGATCACGATGTAGCGCTCCGTCACTTCTGTTACTTTACCAGAAACAGACGCATGGATGTTGACGGAGAGCCCATCCGCCGCCCTGCCGACCACATCACCGACAGACACTGCATCATCTTCTTTTACACTGGCCGCCGCCGGCGCGCCGATATGCTGCGACAGCATAATTTTTACGGCTTTCGCACCGCGGATCTCATCATCCAGCGGCGCCTCTCTGTCATAGACGTCAAGCCCCAACCGCGCCTCTAAACGCGCCTCCGGCGCCCGCCTGTATTCACGCGCAGGACTTACAGGTTTGGCCTGTACCTGCGGCGGCTTAACGCCGGCTTTTCTAAGACCGCCCTTATACTCCGCCATGATACTGCGCGGCGACAATCCCTGCGGACAGCTATAGAGCTCACAGAGACCACAGGAACTGCAAAACATCGTATTGACAAACGGCTCTGTCGACTGAAAATCCCTGTTTGCCGCGGCTCTCATAAACAGATGCGGCTGAATCGGATGACCCAGCGCATGCCTTGGGCAAAGATCGGTGCAGGTCTCACACTGACAGCAGGAGGACGCTGCGCGCGCGATGGCGTTGGCAACGTTAGGCTGCTTTTTATATACCAGTGAATGATCCTGCGGCAGCACAATCACCGCGTTCGTCGTCTTCGTCACGGGCTGGTAATCGGAACCAAAGTTCCCCATCATAGGCCCGCCCAGCAGATAAACCGGATGTGCTGTCGTAATCGCTCCCGCCATCGCTACCACATCACGAATCCGCGTGCCGATCGGCACGCGCACGGTAATCGGGCGCTCCACCTCACCGACCACCGACACGCACTTGTCTGTCACCGGGTGATGATCCCACACGGCGCGATAGACATTATATAGCGTCTCTACGTTAAAGACCGCCACGCCGCACTCGATTGGAAGCCCGCCAGGACGCACCACTCTGCCTGTGGCCTCGTAGATCAGGACAACCTCGTCTCCCATCGGATATGCGCTGGGCAGTTTATGGATGCGCACCTTGGGGAACTCCTCTAGAAATTCTTCCAATGCCGTGACGGTACTCTTATATTCTTCTTTTATACCGATAATTGCTTCTTTTGCGCCGACTGTCTCCGCAATCAAAGCAAATGCTTTCAAAATCTCCTGCGCATGTTCCTTTAACAGCTGGCGATGCAGCTTTAGAAGCGGCTCGCACTCCGCGCAGTTCATCAGAATGGTATCCGCCTTATCGGAAAGTTTCCCATAAGTCGGGAATCCGGCGCCGCCGGCCCCCACAATCCCATTCTCTCTCAATATTTTACTTAATTCTGCAATGTCCATAACCTTTTACACCAGCTTTCCAATATCGTCAATAATGCCGACTATTGCCGCGTCGATCGGTGAATCCGGCAAACCACATCCGATGCGCGCCGCACTTCCCTGCGCGACTAAAACATATTCTCCGATACCGGCTCCTATATTATCGATTGCCACTAACTGGCTGTGTTCTCCGTTCATGGTGTTAATTGGCTCAATAACCATAAATTTGTTGCCTATCAGGTTATCCTGTTTGCGGGTTGAAACGATACTTCCGGTTACTTTTCCTATAATCATTTCTCTCCCTCGATTCTTTGTGATTACCGGGTTACGGCAGGCATCGATCATCAAACCCTTGATACCCGCCGCAACCCGGCCCATTTTTCGTCCACTTATAACAGTTCCGCTGCCTTCCCTGTCACGTCAACTTATCTTTTGATGATCGTCACCTTATCGCCGCATTTGATCTCGCTGGCATTGGCCTCATCGGTATCAATATGCATCTCTAAGGTAAAGCTCTCATCCACACGGATCTTGACTTTATCAAACGTAGTTCCGCGCTCGTTCTCCATCTTGACACTCACATAATCGCCATCGCCCAATCCGCATTTTGCGGCATCGGACGGCGACATATGAATATGTCTTGCTGCAATAATGCAGCCTTCCTTACAATAGATCGCGCCCTTAGGGCCGACAATGGCAATCGGTGCAGAACCGGCGGTATCGCCGGATTCACGAACCGGCACGCTGATGCCAAGCTTTCTGGCATCCGTCTGGCTGATCTCCACCTGCGTCGCCTTGCGAACAGGCCCTAATACTCTTACGTTCTCAATCGCACGCAATTTTAAACCAACGATTGTACAACATTCATTGGAGGCAAACTGACCGCCCATCAGTTCTTTTTTCTTTGTGAGCTGGTAGCCCTGCCCAAACAGCGTTTCGACATCCTCCTGTGTCAGGTGAATATGGCGGTTGCTGACTCCCACGGGGACTTGGAAACCGTCACCTCTCTCCTGACTTTGCTGAATACTGGATACAATGATTCTGGTTAAAGCTTCGATTTCATTTTTCTCCAACACGTTCACCTGCCAGTCTTATTTATTTGATTTTCGGAAGGATACCTTCTACATCTGTGTGCGGTCTCGGGATAACATGCTGTGCCACTAACTCGCCGAGTCTCTCGGCATTGGCTGCGCCCGCCTCAACGGCAGACTTAACGGCTCCCACATCACCGCGGACCATAACGGTTACCAGACCAGAACCGATCTTCTCTGTTCCCACTAACGTTACATTTGCTGCCTTGCACATGGTATCAGCCGCCTCAATCGCCGCTGTAAGTCCTCTTGTCTCTACCATTCCCAATGCTTCCTGTGCCATTATTTTTTCCTCCTTATAAAAACTGTCAATATGTGGGCGAACCTGCCGTCTCAGGCCGACTGTCATAGACGGTACGCCCGCCGCTCACTAATCTTAATTTACCACATTCCTGCGGCAGTTGCCATTTTTATTTGATTCTGTCCCCGCTATGATATCGCATTTTGCGCCTGCTGATTTTGTATCCGCTTCGCGCTGAGCGCTACCATTTTACGAATCTCCCCGCAAGGCGCGGCAATGATGCCGGACGTCGCCAGAATATGCTGATTTAATGTACAGATATTCTTTGCCGCCTCGACCGCCGCCTTAACATCCGACACGTCACCTTCCACGATGATGGTAACCAGACGTCCGCCCAGCTTCCTCTCCCATGTCACAAGCGTCACATCCGCCGCCTTGCACATGGCGTCCAGAGAATCGATCGCAGCAACTACACCGGAGACTTCAATCAATCCATATGAGCTTCCCATACTTCACTATGCCGGAAATCCCGGAAGGATTTTCTCTACATCAGTGTGCGGTCTTGGGATGACATGCTGTGCCACTAACTCGCCGAGACGGGTTGCTGCTGCTGCACCTGACTCAACGGCTGCCTTCACTGCGCCTACGTCGCCGCGAACCATAACAGTTACCAGACCGGAACCGATCTTCTCTGTTCCAATCAACGTAACCTCGGCAGACTTTGTCATCGCATCCGCTGCCTCAATCGCTGCGGTAAGTCCTCTTGTTTCCACCATTCCCAATGCTTCCTGTGCCATTTTTATTCCTCACTTTCTGCCTTACGGCAATTTGCCTTATGTCAGTTTTTGATGTCAATTTTCTGGAAGGCAAATTTATTATGCTAATTTATCTTCTCACTTTGCCGGCAATGCCGGTCTTAGGTATTGCTCTAATCTTTGTCGAACGCACATATGCCCAACATTTTTAATGTATCCTGCGTCGGCCTCGGAATCACATGGCTAACCACCACGCCCGTCAATGCCTCCGCAGTCTGTCTGCCGGCCTCCACGGCAGCGGTCACATCTTCCACACTTCCGCGGAACTTAATCGTCACCAGAAGCGGTACCGGAAGCGAATCTGCGTTTGCCGGCTTGTTCTTGTCAAATGGTTCCAATGTCACATTTGCTGCCTTGCATCCCGCATCCGCTGCGATAAATGCACAAACCAGACCGTAGACTTCCAACATTCCTACTGCTCTCTCGTCCATTCAGGCGGCTCCTTTCAATCTAGTTATCCGCGACGACCGCAATCTTTAACCCTGTCATGGCCGCTGCTTTCTGGAACGCCGCATCCACCTGGCTAAGCGGATATTTGTCTGTGATCAGTTCGCCGATCGGCAGACCGATCGCTTTTGCGCTCTTTAAGAAATCAAATGTCGTCGCATAATCTCTTAAATTATATACCCAGCTTCCGACCGTCGTGATCTCTTTGGAACAGATATCAAAATGCGGGTTGATCGTCGCGTCTCCGCCGTTGATAAAGAAACCAAGCTCGCAGAGTCCGCCGCCATTGCGGATAAACTTATAAATATTTGCGTGTCCCACCGGGGAACCCGTACACTGGAACGCAAAATCTGCCAGATGGCCGCCAAACTTATCGGACGCGCCTTTGGCCATCGACTCGATGCCGTCGTAATCCTTAAAGTTGAGCGTATCGGACGCTCCCAGTCTCTTGGAGAACTCCAAACGCGCCGGATTGCCGTCCACCGCGATAATATTGCTGATCCCCATCGTCTTTAAAACTGCGATACAGATCAGGCCGATCGGGCCGCAACCCTGCACGACAACGCGGCTGTTAAACTTTAAGATACCGGTTGATTTCGCGCGCTCCACTGCATGTATGAGCACTGCACACGGCTCAATCAGGATACGGGAATCCAAATCCAGGTCGCTGACATTAAAGAACGTGGAACCGAGTGCGCCGCGGATTAAGATATAATCTGCAAACCATCCGTTTGCGTGCACATCGTCATCCGGCAGCAATCCGTATACGTCCGCCCCGCCGACATTCTGTTTGTTTAAATCAAACATGGTAATATCGGGATTATCCTTAAAGATCATACAGGTGACGATCTTGTCACCAACTTTTACCGCTTTCCCGGCGCTGTCGACCGTAACGTTTTTACCCATCTTTACGATCTCGCCGGTTCCCTCATGTCCCAACGCAACCGGAATCAGCCCAAACGGGTCTCTCTTGTATTCGTGGGAATCGGTGCCGCAGATTCCGCACCCTTCCACCTTTACCAGAAGGTCGTCGTCTCCGACTTCCGGCATCGGAAATTCTTTGATTTCCATTTTGCCAAGCTCCGTGAGCATTGCCACGCGCACTTTTGACGGAACTGCTCCGCCAAAGGAGCTTGCGCTAGAAACAGATGTACCGGATACACTGTTTAACACCTGTTTTACAATCTCTTCTATCTGAGACGCATTCATAGCCATTCTCTCTTTACCTCCAAACTTCGTTTATCCTACTTCGTCTGCCCGCGCCGTTACGCCCTAGCGGATGCAGAGGCTGTCGGACATTGTGCAGCGTCTGCGCTTCGTAAACGTCGCCGCGCTGGTAAGACCCTCGCCGGTACGGCTCGCGATCGTAAATGTCGGAAATCCCTCGCCGCCGAAACCAAGCGCCGCATAAGAAGGTCCGTTCTTTACCAGAATCGCGGTGTCAAGCGCCCTCGCGTACTCGGTGATACGGTCTACATTCTTAGAATGAATGTGTGCGGAGTGGCGGTTGCCATGCTCTAACCAAACGGCCTGCTCCACGGCATCCTGAAAATCTTTGGCGCGGACAACGCCGAGAATCGGCATCATCAACTCCTCCGCAATCAACGGATGCTCCTTCGGTCCTTCAAACGTGATGCAGCGGATATTGTCCGGCACATCCACGCCGACCATCTTTAGGAGAACTTTTGCGCTCCTGCCGACACACTTGCGGTTTAATGCACCCTTTTCGTTAAATACCGTCTTTACAAGCCGATCCTGTACCTCTTTGGAAGCGAGATAACAGCCCTGCTCCTCCACCATATAGTGCATCAGCTGATCGCAGATGGCGTCCACCGCCACAACCTCTTTCTCCGCGATACACGGAAGATTGTTGTCAAACGTACATCCGTTGACGATATCCTCCGCCGCTTTTCTCACATCCGCCGTCTCGTCAACCAGCGCCGGAGGATTGCCGGCGCCCGCGCCAATTCCTCTCTTGCCGCTCGAGAGCACTGCCGTCACCACGCCAGGCCCGCCTGTGGCAACCAGCAGCGGAATATCTTTGTGTTTCATCATCACCGCACTCGAATCCATCGTCGGTTTCTCGACCGTACATGCGATATTGTCGGGGCCGCCTGCCTCTAAGGAGGCCTCGTTTAACAGATTGATCGCAAAGATCGTGGTGCGGATCGCCTGCGGGTGCGGATTAAATACCACGGTATTACCGCCTGCAAGCATACCCATCGTGTTGCAGAGCACGGTCTCACTCGGATTTGTACAGGGTGTGATCGCTCCGATCACGCCAAACGGCCCCATCTCCACGAGTGTAAGCCCCCTGTCGCCGGACCATGCTACCGTCTTGATATCCTCTGTTCCGGGCGTTTTTTCCGCCACCAGAAGATGTTTTAATATCTTATCGCCGACATTGCCCATTCCGGTCTCTTCCACTCCCATGCGGGCAAATGTCTCTGCATTTTCCTTGATCTTCACACGGATAATCGAGATGATTTTTTCTCTCTGATCCATGGACATTCTGTGCACTATTTTCTGTGCTTCTTTTGCCTTGGCAATAGCGGTGTTCATGTCTGTAAATACGCCGTGCATGCCGCTTACGCTGCTGCCGAGCTGCATTTTCGCCATCACTTCACCGACAATACTCTTAATCTGGCTTTCTGTCATTTCCAAGTTATATCACATCCTTTAATATATTTTTTCCGTATGCGCCAAGCTTTGTGTCCTGTTCGGCTGTCCCGCCGCTGACGCCGACCGCCCCGATCATGACCCCGTCGAGCATCAGGGGTTCTCCGCCGCCGAAGATGACGATCTTCCCCTCGTTTGTGTGCTGGATGCCATAGAGGGAGCCTCCCGGCGCCGCCAGCTTTGCAAGCTCGGCTGTCGACATTTGAAATGCCACGGAAGTGTATGTTTTGTTGAGTGCCACGTCAAAACTGCCGATATAGGAGCCATCCATACAGTGAATGGCAACCGGTCTGCCGGAAGCATCGGAGACCGCAACTACGGCTTTCACTCCCATGCGGGACGCCTCCTCCTCCACCTTTTCGATCAACGCCGTCGCCAGTTTTAAGCTCATGACGGATGAGGCTTTCATCTTGCGCAAAACTTCCCGCACCGCATGTTCCATCGCTGTGTTTTCCATATGGATAACCTTTCCCGTCCGAAACTATTTCATCTCGGAGATTACTTTCTTAACGATCTCTGCGATTGTGCTCTCGTCTACGCCATTGCTGCCGCCGCAGTCACAGCCGAAATTGTACTCATAACCCGGCATATTGGAGTAATCCGCGCCGCCGCAGCTGCCGCCGCAATTGTGGCAGTTGTCGCCGCCCTTGTTTAAGCAGAGATTTGCAGGATGTTTGCCCGGCATACCGAATTTACGGCGAATCTCATATAATTTCTTGATGTTGGCTTTATCAAACTCTTTGGGTCCGCCCAGCATTTTGGATTTATAGAGCAGCTCTGCATAGAACTCAACGCTCTCCATCTTGTGGTAGGCAGCGAGCAGGTCTGTGCTCCAGGTCAATGCGCCGTGGCTCTCAAGAAGCACTGCGTCGAAATACGGAAGATATTTCTCCAGGTTATCGGGAATCTCCATCGTGGACGGTGTGCCGTACTCTGCGATCGGCACGCATCCTAAGGAGATCACTGCCTCCGGCATGATCGGCTGTGTCAGCGGAATACCGGCGATCGCAAAAGAAGTCGCAAAGGTCGGATGCGCGTGCACAACGGAACCTACATCCGGGCGCTTCTGATAAACACGCATATGCATCTTTATCTCGGAAGACGGTTTAAAACCTTTGTTGGCCTGGATGACATTGCCGTTCTCGTCTACTTTACAGATAAATTCCGGTGTCATAAAACCTTTGGAAACACCTGTCGGTGTGCACAAAAACTCATGGTCGTTTAACTTAACGGAAATATTGCCGTCGTTTGCCGCTACCATGTTGCGGTTGTAGATTCTCTTACCAACCTCACAAATCTGTTTTTTGATCTCCATTTCGTTTACCATTGTAAATTTCCTCCTTAAAAATAGAATCTGTTTTTGATGAAACATAGGGACAGTTTGCACAGCGCGCCGTCCGTTATTTTGATTGCTGCTTTCGCATGGGAACGCGGTTCCTTTTGCAAAAGCAGTTATAACTCACTTAGTTTTACTTTTTCGGTGTCATCTTTTAAATATTCGAGAATTTCCGCTACACCGACCCCCTCGAGCGAATTCACATGAAAGATCTTTTTGCATCCCGCTATCCGAAGCCATCTGTCTGCCATCGGTATGTTGGCGTTTGGCAGATCAATCTTTGTGACAATCCCGATACACTCGCGGTTCGCCTGACAGGTTACATTGGGCGGAAACAGGGAATATGGTTCAACCGCAGATACTAATATGCCCACCACATCTGCTTCGTAGGTGTAGAGCGCCAGCGCTTTGCCCAACCTGTGACTCTGCGCATACTCGCCCGGCGTATCGATCACACTTTCATAATGGTTGACGTACTGTGTCTTATAATAGTGAATCTCCTCGCCCCGAAGCGCCTGCGTGAGCGTCGTCTTGCCCGCCTCGCTCCTGCCCATGAGCACCAGCTTTCTCATGTCTTTGTAATCGGGCAGACAGAATACCCGAGTTTTTCCTGTACATAATCCTGCATTGCCTCCATCGCGGCCTGCACTTCGCTGAACGTGCCGGTGATAATCAAGGAACCGCTGAAGCGGTCAACAAAGCCAAGCGTGATACCGCTGGCTTTCATCGCGATATCCGCCATAATGATGGCGGTCTCCGACGGTGTCACAGTCGTCACGCCGATCGCCGCCTTTTCATAATCAATGCGCGGGTCTAAACCCAGCTTTTCGTAGAGAACTTTGTCCGGGCTCGCGATGATATGCGCCAGCGTAATCTGACGCCCCGGCACGGATTCCTGAATAATCCGCATCTTATTCTCCAAACTATTTAAATCAATCATACATCCTACCTCATACTCCCAGTCATATCAGCACAGCCGTCAGCGCCCTGCTATGGAACAATCGGAACTTCTTTCTCAAACGTCATCCCCCGATCTGGCACTCAAGCCTTGAGACGTTTTCCACCGTCTTTTTGAGCATCAGCATGTGCTCATTTTCCGGCGGCAGCACATCCCCCATCAGATATTTGCGGTTCAGCCCGTCGTATTTATCCTGCCCCAGCCGATGGTAGGGCAGCAGATGAATCTTATGGACGCCGGGGAGCTTATCGGCAAACATGGCGATCGAGCCAATCTCCTGCGGTGTATCGTTGAACGTCGGAATCACTGGAACCCGAATCACCAGATCGGTCTTGCCCGACTCCGCAATCTTCCTGGCATTCTCTAACATCAGATCATTTTTGCGCCCGGTAAACACCTCATGCTTTTTGATGTCGGTATGCTTGATATCCATCAGATAGGTGTCAAGGTAGGGCAGGATGCGCTCGATCACCTCATAGGGCGCACATCCCATGCTCTCCATCGCGGTATTGATACCGGAGGACTTTGCCACGGCGAGAAGCGCCCTCGCGAAATCCGGCTGACACAGGCTCTCACCGCCCGAAAGCGTAAGCCCGCCGCCGCTTCTCCTGTAATATCCCCTGTCCTTCTCCACCGTCTCCATGACCTCTTCCACCGTGACGTCCCTGCCGATCGTCTTGGGTTTTCCCGCCACCGTCATCGTCTCAATCCGGTACTCCTGCGACTCCGGATTGCAGCACCAGCGGCACCGCAGCACACAGCCCTTTAAAAACACGATCGTGCGGATACCCGGCCCGTCATGGATGGAGTATCTTTGGATATCGAAGATACGCCCCTTTATCTGCAACAAATCATTCATTGTTTTCCCACCTATTAGAATTTGATGTTTTAAAAGCCCTGTTCGGTACGTCTTATGATATCATCCTGCAGGCTCTTTGATAAAGTGGTAAATAATGCACTGTAGCCCGCCACACGCACAACCAGATGCTTATAGTTCTCGGGGTGCTTCTGCGCATCCAAGAGCGTCTCCCTGGACACAACGTTAAACTGCATATGCATCCCTTTGTTGTCAAAATAGGTGCGGATAAGATTGACGAAATTCTCCAGCCCCGCCTCGCCGCTTAAGGCTGACGGATGGAACTTCTGGTTAAACAGCGTGCCGTTTGAGGCAATGCCGTGGTCAAGTTTGGCAACGGAATTGGCCGCCGCGGTAGGACCTTCCACATCTCTGCCCGCGGTAGGCGACACACCGTCCGCCACCGGAACACCGGCAAATCTCCCGTCCGGCGTCGCTCCTGTCTGCGCCCCCAACGGGACATTGGCAGATACCGGATAGAGGCCCGCCTGGAACTGTCCGCCTCTCGGATTCTTATATTGAAGCAGAGGTTTGGTGTATGTGTAGGCTGCTTCTCTCGCGAACGCGTCCACCTCCTCATCGTCATTGCCAAACTTGGTGATGTCGTCGATCATGGCGAGCAGCTCTTTAAACTTGCGCTGATCTTCCGCGGTGACAGACTCTCTTATAATCGTCTGCGTCGCCTGCGCTACCGCCGCGGCATCTGCTTTCACTCCGTTTTCGGCCAACTGCCTTGCGACGGTTCCTGCCACCTGGGCTACCACCAGAGGATGCACCTCTTTGCCATAGTTAAAGGTGATGGCTTTCTTATAATCCGCCATCGAAACTTTCTTTTCATCGTAAACCAGTTTCTTGACCGCATAAAGCGAATCCGCCACATTCGCGATACCAAAGCCCTGCGGGCCGGTAAAATTGTAAACTGCTCCGCCCTCCTCGCAGGTCTTTCCTCTTGCAATACAGTCGTCCACCATACAAGCCAAGAGCGCTAACGGCGCCCGCTCCATATGCGCCTGGTCGATCGCATTGTCGGCGTTTACCAACAGCGAGATAAAATAATCCATCTGCTTTTTGTAAGCGTCAAAAAACTCTTCAAACGTCTGCATCTGCTCGACATCCCCGGTCCTTGGACCGATCTGCTCGCCGCAGTCGATACCGTTATGAAATACCAGCTCCAGGGGACGGCACATATTGTAAAACGCCGCGTCGTGCCAGCCGTTGGTCTTTCCGGCTTTCTGCGGCTCCACGCAGCCGATGATATTGTAAGTCCGCGCATCCTCAAGCGTCAGTCCTCTGCTCATCAACGACGGGATAATCACTTCGTCATTGTAATAAGCCGGCAGACCGATACCGGTTCTTGTCAGCTCCGCCGCGCGCAGCAATAGCTCCTGCGGAGAGCCGTTCCACACACGAATGGATAGGGACGGCATCGGCAAAAATACATGGAACGACGCGTCGATACACATAAAAGACAGATCGTTTGTCACATCGCGTCCCTGCTCGTCCTGTCCGCCGACGATCAGGTTCTGGAATAAGCTGTAACCCGCGAAACCTTTGGCGCTCTCGGCGTCGCGGCACTTGTTGAGGTCGTTTAATTTAACCCAGATACAGTCTATGTATTCCTGTGCCTGCGCCCTGGTCATAACGCCCTCTTCAAGACTTTTCTTATAGTAAGGATACATATACTGGTCAAAGCGTCCCGGCGAAATCGAATGGCCGGAAGACTCCATCTGCAATAGCTGCTGCACAAACCAAAAACTCTGGCACGCCTCGTAGAACGTATCTGCGCCTTTCTGCGGCACCTTAGAACAGTTGGCAACAATCGCTAACAGCTCTGCCTTTCTGGCCGGGTCCATACAGCCGTCCGCTTCTTTTTGCGCCAGCGCGGCGTAACGCTTCGCGTAGTCGATCACCGCCTGGCAGTTGATGAGCACCGCCTCATAGAAATGGCTTCTGGTCGCATAGTCGGCGTCGCCAAAGTTCATCTTCGCCTGCGCGCTGCGCACCTCATCCATGATGCCCTCAAAGCCGACAGTGAGTACTTTCTCATACTGTACCGTAAAATGGCCCACGCCGTTGTAAAAATAGTTGCCCGGCGTAAACATATTGTGCTCCATCGCCTTTAAGGTCTCTGGCGCCATGTAAGCAGTCGCAAGCTCGCTCGTGGTCCTGCCCTTCCAGTACTGATCTGCCTCAAGCAGCTCCTGCTTTGCCTTGTCCGAAATATAGAACGGGTCGGCTTCCCTGGTCGCAACGGTGTCAAACTCTTTCTCCAGCCAATCATAAGAAAACTCCGGGAAAGTCTGACAGCCCCGCGGTGCGATCGTTGAGCTTCCGACAATCAGCTCTTCTGGGCGGATGATGATCGGAATATTCTTTAGCACATGCGCAAATGCTTTCGCCTTGCGCACCACCATGGGCTCCTGCTCAGTCTGGCGAAACGACTCAGTATAGAGCACCGCGCGCGCAGACTCAATCTCCGGCATCTTCGCATAAAGATGGGCTACCATCCGGGTAATCCGCTCCGTCTTCGGAATCCTTTCACTGTTATATTTTTTCATATACAACCTCATTTCTGCAATGCGGACTGCGTCCGCCGCCTCCATATCTTGTGTGTCGTGCCCCCGCATATCCTGCCTGAACAAATCCTGTAATCCAACACAATTCCACACTTATAATAAGTATTATATGTTTGTTTGTGTGGTTTGTCAAGGCGTAAAGGTGTGGTTTTGTGTGGTTTTCACATTTTTTCTTTTTTTTGTGCAGTTTGTCCATACTACCAGATATTGGGGACGTGTTTTCAAGGTTTTTAGGCTGTTCATTTTTGTTTTCTCGTCAAAAGTACCAAAATTTCGCGCAGAATAAAAGCAGGACGGCCTCTGAACCCTCATTTTTCCATCCTGCTTTTCTGTGTTTTGTTGTGTATTTCACCGAAAGAACCGGTCAATTTTTGTATTTTCTCATACAATTCAGACAAATCATCGGCGTTTACGGCTCATACGTCTTAATCTCAAAGGAGTCAAAAATACAGCTCCTGACCGCCGAGAGACTCTCAAACGAGCCGTCCGCAATCATCTGTGCGGCAAGATTGCCGATCGCCGTAGCCTCGGTAGGGCCGGCATATACGGTGCACCCGGTTGCCTTTGCCGTCAGCTCATTTAAGTAAGCCGCATTGGCGCCGCCGCCCACTACATGGATGCTGTCATATTTGCTGCCTGTCATATCTTCGATCTCTGCGATGGTATCGGCATAGCACTTCGCAAGACTGCTGTAAATCACGGAAGCGACTTCCGCAATACCCTCCGGCACCTGCTGCCCTGACTCTTCACAGGCTTTTTGCACTTCTTTTGTCATGTTATCCGGCGCTAGAAATCTGTCGTCGTTGCAGTCCACCAAAGATGTGATCGTCGTTTTCGACGCATTTTCACAGATCTCACCGAATCCCTGATCCGGTGCGAGCTCCCCGCGGACGGACTGAATCATCCACAATCCCATAATATTTTTCAGATAGCGAAAACGGTAATCATAGCCGCCCTCGTTGGTAAAATTGTGCTCCATACTCTTCTTTGAACACTCCGCGCTCATGCGCTCGGTTCCCATCAAAGACCATGTGCCGGAACTTATGTAGATCGTATCCTCCTTGTTGGTCGGAACCGCCATCACAGCAGAACCGGTGTCATGCGTAGCCGGCAGTACCACGTTACAGTCAAAGCCGACTTCGGCCTGTATCGCCTCCGTCAGGCCGCCTAACACGGTTCCGGGCTTCTCGATCTTCTGGAAAATCTGCTTCGGGTAACCGAGTGCCTCGATCAGCTCAAAATCCCAGTCCTTCGTCTGTGGACTCACAAGCTGTCCGGTCGTGGCGTTGGTATACTCGGATGCTTTTTTCCCTGTGAGCAAGAAATTAAAATATTCTGGAATCATCAATAAGCTCTTCGCCTGTTCCAAATACTGGGGATGGTCGCGCTTTACCGCCATCAACTGATAGATCGTGTTAAAAATCTGTTTTTGGATACCGGTTTTTGCGTACAATTCGTTCTGTGGGATGATCTGATACACAAGCTCGTCCGCCCCCTTTGTGCGTCCGTCGCGGTAGCCCACGGCATTGCCGATGCGCTTATCCTCCCCGTCAAGAAGCACAAAATCTACGGCCCAGGTATCGATTCCCATGGAAACCGGTATCTTCCCCGCCTCCTTACACTTTTTCATTCCCTCTTTGATGTCACAAAACAGCTGGTCTACGTTCCAGCACAATTCACCGTCCTGTTCGGTCATACCGTTCCAGAATCGGTACATTTCTTCTAAAACCATCTTTCCGTCTTCCATATGCGCCAGAATGTGACGCCCGCTGGAAGCTCCGATATCGACTGCAAGATAATATGTCTGCATAAACCCCATAGCCTTCCTTTCGTTCGTATTTACTGTCATTATACATGATATCACAGGGAAAAAAAAGAGCTTTCTTTCCAAACGGGAAATCTGCACCTCTTCCTGAATATAAAATAATGTATAGGTTATTAGCGCTAGTTTTGACTGAACAAGTATTCCTATGTGTTGCATATTTATTCTATCCTTAAACTTCTAAAAACTTTTTCTTTTTCACAAGGTAAATGCGGCCATTCATCGTGAGTTGGCGCCACAGTCTCTGCTTTTTTCTGAATGGAGCAAATGCCAGAGGTTCTAAGCGTGCTTCTT
>CAJTYI010000010.1 GCA_910584215.1 uncultured Roseburia sp.
CGCGACGTCAGCGGCGAGTCCGTGCAGCAGGGAATGTTAAAACTGCTCGAGGGCGCCGAGGTCGAGGTGCCTGTCGGGGCCAGCAGCAAAAATGCCATGGTGCCGATGACGACGATCAACACCAAAAATATTCTCTTTATCTGCGGCGGTGCATTTCCCGAACTGTCGGAGATCATCAAGGAGCGTCTCAACAAACAATCTTCGATCGGGTTTGGTGCGACCTTGAAGGACGAATACGATAAAGACGAGAACATTTTGTCTAAAGTCACGGTCGAGGACGTGCGCAAGTTTGGCATGATTCCCGAGTTTTTGGGGCGTCTGCCGATCCTGTTTACGCTCGAGGCTCTGACGATCGACACGCTGGTTCAGATTTTAAAGGAGCCGAAGAATGCGATCGTCAAGCAATATACCAAGCTGCTTGCCATGGATGAGGTAAAGCTGGTATTTGAAGATGAGGCGCTCTATGCGATCGCCAAGAAAGCGAAAGAAAAGAAAGTCGGAGCCCGCGCGCTGCGGGCGGTGATTGAGGATTTGATGCTCGATATCATGTATGAGATTCCCAAGGACGACAACATCGGCATGGTGACGATCACCAAAGATTATGTCGAAAAGAAAGGCGGGCCGCTCATAGATCTGCGCGGAAGTTTTGGCATTGCGGCAGATCATTTGCAGCCGGCGCTTCCTTGAGCGTCATCCGGCCAAACACAATATTTCGAGATTTTTCAGAATAGAACAGGCAGCTCTCTCATTTATTAGTAAAGACAAAATAGATGAGAGAGTTTTTTATGGCAGATTGCAGAGAAGAGGTGTACTCGGAGGAGTACTATGATTTTATTGTGCCGTTCGGTGTCCAGGAGGGGCCGTGGGAGCTGCAGGGGTGCGTGCAGCGCGTGTCGGAGGACTACGATATTTTTTTCTTCCCTCGGGCGGGATTAGCAGCGATTGACATTTCAAATTTTACCTATACGGGCATACCAAAGTTGTATGGCCTGCTTGATACGGCGGCTTTGGAGGCATCGGGGATTATCCGGCTTCAGAATCAGCCGGTTTTGTCCCTGAAGGGAAGCGGGGTGCTGGTCGGTTTTATCGATACGGGGGAGTGTGTTATAATATTGCAAAATGCCCGAAGCGCTTGAAAGATCTAAGTTTGAGAACTTTGCCAAATTAGAACCTAAGAATACGGCAGCATGTTTGATGATGGAAGATTTACAAAAGCTGGAAGGGTAAAACGGTAGACTTTTGCGGCTCGATATAGTATAATATTAAAGATTATCGCGGAATTAGGAGGAAGGTTGTTTATGAAAACTGGTGGAGCCCTGCCACGCAACTCGGAGTTTACATCAATGGAACACGCAGAATATATGACAGAACCGCCTCAGGAGATTCCTTTTGGAAAAGAGGAGGGACTGGACGTTTCCAAATTACAGCAATTCTGAGCTTAACCGGCTTCAGATGGAACAGATTCATATGGGACTGAAGGATAAAGTCGATATTTCTACTTACGCAGATCCTTCCTACAGTCATGAGACGATGAAACAGATTCGGCTTTCCATGTATTCTTCCAACGATCTCACCTCTTATCTGGACAGGGGATTTGTAGATGATGAATTGGAACAGATTCGTCTCGCATTGGAGGACAATCTTCCGATCGATGCCTGGCTCACGGACGATATGTACATGCAGCAGATTTGTGAGATTAGAATGGGTTTGAGCGGCGGGGTTAAGGTTTCTGTATATGCCGACTCCAAATATAACTGGATGCAGATGCGGGAGATTCGCCTGGGTTTGGAGAAGAAGCTGAACGTTTCGCTGTATTCCAATTATCTGTTCAGTCACTGGCAGATGAAAGAAATACGCTTAGGGCTGGAAGCGGGATTGGATGTGAAGTCTTATGCCAAGCTGATTTATTCCGGCACAGATATGAAAGAGAAGCGCGAAAGCCTCTTAAAAGAGAACAAGAAAACTTATCTGACGCCTGACAAGCTGGGGATTAATCTTACATCGTACATGAAAAAAGAGTTTGAAATCTCGATGGAGGATGACGGCAATAAAGTTTATGCGTTTATCCCATGGATCGCCGGCAATGTGGTCACGGAGGACGATATCTATGACGCGCTGAAAAAGAAAGGGATTGTAGCCGGAATTAAGCGTGAGGTTATCGCCGATATGATCGGGAAAAAGCGCATGAATGAAAAAATATTGATTGCAGAGGGTGTACCTGCCAAGGATGGCAAGAACGGCTGGTATGAGTTTTTCGTGCGTCTCGACTTACCCCGTATCCCGGCGCCGCTTCCAGACGGAGGAGTGGATTACGTCAATATCGAAGCTTTTGAGATGGTGGAGGAGGGACAAAAAATTGCTCTCTACCATCCGGCACAAAAGGGCGTGGACGGGCATAATGTCTTTGGCGAGATACTCCAGGCCAGCGAGGGGACCGAAAAGAAGCCGTTAAAGGGAAAGGGATTTGCCATCGACGCGGACGGGGTGACCTATCGCTCCAAATTAAGCGGAAAGTTTGAGTATCACAATGGTTTTATCATCATATCCAATATAATTATCGTGCACGAGGATGTGACGGCGGTCACGGGCAAGCTGGAGGTTGACGGTTCCGTCTATGTGATCGGCAGTGTCTATTCGGGGGGCTATATTTCGGCTACCGGCGATATTATCATTGAGCATAATGTCGAGGCGGGAAAGCTCATTGCCGGGGGCAATGTCATGATCAAAAAGGGAAGCTGTTCTAAGAATGACT
This sequence comes from uncultured Roseburia sp., assembly GCA_910584215.1. Lineage (GTDB taxonomy): Bacteria > Bacillota > Clostridia > Lachnospirales > Lachnospiraceae > Roseburia. The sequence goes on from CAJTYI010000010.1 coordinate 2,753, forward strand.
GCTTTATTGAGGCGAAAGGCGATGTCTCCGGCAGCTTTTTTGAAGCGGCCAATATCGACGCCGAAGGTGATATCCGGGCCAACTACATTATGAACAGTAATATCAATGCCATGGGCAAAGTGATCGTATCCGGGAGCAAGGGTCTGCTTCTCGGCGGTAAGGTCTGTGCGGTAAAGGGGGTAGATACCTATAATCTTGGCAACAGGTCCAGCATAAGAACACATCTCGAGGTGGGACAGAATGCCTTGTATCAGCGCAGGCAGGCGAGGTTTGCCCAGAAGAGAGAGCAGATTTTGGAAGAACTTAGAATGCTTGAGGGGCAGTGGAACAATATTTTGCAGGCGCTCCCGCCTGACAAGGAACAGGCAGAGGCGCTCATTAAGAAATTAAATGCGGCGATTGTCGCTAAGGACAACGAACTGGCTGATCTGGACGCCGAAGTTTCCAAACTTGCCAGTTTAACCAATCAGGATATGAAGGCCGTGATCGTCAGAGGCAATGCGTACGAGGGAAGCTTGATTGTGATCAATACGGTAAAATATGTGTTGCCGTCGCATGTGAGCAGGGTTGTTTTTAAACTCAGAAATAAGAACGTAGTAATGGTGAAATTATAATAAAAAGAGGGATAGCAGAAGATGTTGCGTGATACAATTTTGATACTGGAGCACGAAGAGGACAGCCGTAAAAAGCTGGTTGAAATATTCCAGGATAAATATAAGATTCTTCAAGTTACCACTGAAAAGGAAGGGATCGATATATTGAGACAGCATGCGTCAAAGCTTGCGGTCATTTTGGTCAATCTCATGATACCGGCTAAAAATAACTTTCAGGTGTTAAAGCGCCTGAGTGAAAGAAACTTTTTAGACCAGATTCCATTTATTATGCTGACCGGTGAGCAGACGGCAGAATACGAGAAAGTGGGTTATAAGTATGGCATCGTAAGCTACATCAGAAAGCCGATTCATCCAGATGCAGTGCGTCTGCTCGTGGAAAACGTCATCGAAGTGTTTCAAAATAAAGTGCAGCTTGAGCTTACCGTAAAAAATCAAAATGAAAAGCTGCGGAAACAAAATGCCATGTTAAAGCTGATGGCGGATAAGCAAAAGCACATGAAAGAAGTGCTGATTGAGTCTTTGAGCAATATTGTAGAGTTCCGAAATCTCGAATCGGAGCAGCATGTAAAGAGAATTCGTGAATTTACCATTTGTCTGGGCAAAAGTGTCAAAAAGCTCTATCCCGAGTATCAACTGACGGAGGAAAAGATCGAGACGATCGGCTGGGCGTCTTCCCTCCACGATATCGGTAAGATCGTGATACCGGACAGTATCATCTTAAAGGCTGGCAAATTGACGAATGATGAGTATGAAGTCATTAAATCACACACGACCAAAGGGGCGGAGATCATCGAGAAAGTAATTCGCCTGGACAACGAAGAATTTTGTACCTATGCTTATGATATCGCCAGGCATCATCATGAAAAATATGACGGCAACGGTTATCCCGACGGCCTTAGGGGAGAGGCGATCAGCATAGCGGCACAGATCGTCTCCCTGGTGGATGTATATGACGCGCTCACCTCTAAAAGAGTTTATAAGGCAGCTTATGACACTGAAAAAGCGTTCGAGATGATTATAAACGGACAGAGCGGCGTCTTTTCTCCCAAGCTGTTAAAAGCGTTTACGGAGGCAAGGCAGGAGTTTGAGGCCATTGTAAAAAAATATTGCGACGAATAGAGTGCGCTGCGGCGAAGGGCTCCCGACATGTTTTGATGTGCCGGGAGCCCTTGTCATTGTTTCAGGGAACCGATCATGCCTGCTCAGGATTTATATATACTATGTGCTCTGCAAATCTATTCTCCAGCGCACATACGGATAGTTTGTATCCGGGGACGGGGTATTCCCGGATGTGGCAGGGAAGTATCTCTCCGTCCCGCCGTACCCGCACCTCTTCCTGGCCTATGAGAATCTCAAAACTGTTCAGGGGAAGGCGTAAGCCTTCCCCGGTCATCTTAAGATAGCTCTCCTTGAGTGTCCAGAGACGGAAAAACAGTTCGTCGCGCCGTTTCGTTTCACACCTGTGTAGAAGGTCTGTCTCTCCGGGATGAAAAAAATGATCGGCCATTTTATCCGGTTCTTTGTCTATTTTTTCGACGTCGCAGCCGACCGGCTGTTTCCCTACGGCGCAGACCGCCATGCGGACCGAGTGGGAGAGGTTAAAATAGATGCCCTCTACCTGGGGCTTGCCTTCGGGGCCAAGCGTGATATCCTCCGGGCGGGCCCCGTATCGGGGCAGGGCTTCCGCGAGCAATATACCGGCCCCAAGACTTCTCCTGCGGTCATCTGCCTGCATATATTTCATGGTCTGGATTTTGCGTCCGCCGTGCAGATAACGGAGCATACGCGGCTCCTCTTTTGGGTCCGGCAGACTTTGGATGTCTATGGCATATAAATGTATCATCTTTTCCTCACAATCCTGTTTTATCAACGCGCATGTATGCGCCGCAACAGTTGTCTGTCAGTGTCATAATAAGCAGAAAGATTGCTTCTGTCAATATTTGTGCCAAAATATGCGCTGCGGTATCCTGGAAAGTGGTTCTGTGTGGAGCAAAAGCTTGCGACGTCGTACAAAGAGCTTGCTCGTATGAAAAGATACGGCGTTACATGCAAGAAAGTCATAGGACAGGAGGTATCCCGCATAAAATAACGAAAAAAGAGAGCGGCGTTTCGATGATGGAGGAACAGTTGGCCCGATTGCAGAAGATTCCGGTCACGGAGCTTTTGCGGGAAGACTTGACAAATATGGAGGAGATTGCGATTGACCCGTCGAGAAGTCCCAGGCAGCGGGTGCAGTCATTTTTAGAACAGGTGAAAAATCCTTTTGCGCAGAATGTAGGGGAGTATATTTTGCAGATTGGTTATATGGAGGGCGCCAAAGATACATTGGAGGAGCGCATGGTTACGCTTGCCAGAAAACAGGCTGAGATTTTATGAGCTGTCCAAAATAAATAGTCATGTGGGGAAACAGAAGGGATTAGGAAGACTACAATAAAATAACAGAGTGATAGATGAAAGCATCTAAGCCTTACATTGGGTTTGGGTGCTTTTTTCATGTAAAAGGAGAGGAGAGGCAAACTGAAATATATTGTCGGTTCGGCAGATTCCACATAAAAAAGTGCAATCTATTCCCTAAAAAGGGCCTTTTAATCCCACACGGGTTGCTGTCCTCTGTGCATTTGATATAATTTTTTAATAATGTGTTTTTTGAGAGGATAAAAAATGAACGCAATATTTTCACATGAAGAGACAAACACCAAGAGACAGAGGGAGTTTGATTACCTGAAAGGGATTTTTATGCTGTTTATTTACCTAATCCATGCCTTTCAGGCAACCATGTCCACGGAAGATTCCATAACCCAGTGGATTTTTATGTTTGCAACGATGTCTGGCGCAGCTATTTTTATTTTCGTAATGGGAATTGGAACTGTTTACAGCAGGAATGCAACGCCGGTGGGAATGGCAAAGAGCGGTGTTCGCATGGTGGTTTATCAGTATCTGAATAACCTTGTCTATATAATCGCTCTGCTAATCCCCTATCCTTTCGTTTCCGGAAATCTGACGGGAACCGGGAGGGATAATTTCGAATATTTGACAGAGGTATACATGCAATACATCAATATCTTTTTTATTACCGGAATTATTTATCTTGTATTGGCATTGCTAAAGAAGCTGAATATGAACATTGCAGGGTATGTGATCATCGGTGCGGTCGTGAGTATCATTGCGCCATTCCTTTATGGAAAACCGGTAGATGTGCCAGTGCTTGGGTATATTATGAAACTATTGATTGGAGAGGCAGAGTTTGTTTCCTTTACGCCGCTCTATTTTCTGTCCTATGCGATGTTTGGAGTTGCCTTTGGCAAAATCCTGCGGCATGTGAAGGATAAAATCAAATTTTACGGCATGCTGGCTGTTCCCAGCATCGTGGTCATTCTTGTATGGTGGGTACTGATAATCAGAAAATACGGTTCGGATATACCCCAAATGTATGTTGCGTTAATTGAGGCGTATTCACAGCCGAACCCTTGGCACGTGGCGGCAAGTATGGCGCACATATTTATTTTGGCTATAGTATTTTTCTTTATTGAAAGAATCGGCAGAAAGGATGGCAAACTGCGTGAGCCAAAGAATCCTGTTGCAAGGCAGATTCTATATTATAGCGAACATATATCAAAATATTATGCCCTGCATATCATTGTATATTTTGTTGCTCTCGGAATCAATGGTTATGAGTGTTTTCAAAGTTATCAATGCTGGCTTCTTGCATTGCTTTCCATGCTGGTGACAGAGATTATGGTAAGAGGATACAATATGCTGCAGGCAAAGGCCGCGGCATGACAAATATATTTGTGCAGGCAAACGTGTGGTAGGAGGATATGGAGATGGAGCAGATGCATCAGAGGAATGAAAGACTGATAGAGAATAAAATTTGGAAGTATCTTTTACCGGGAATCATGATGTCGCTGGCTTTGCAGTTGGGGAACATCGTAGATACAATATTTGTGGGGAACTTTTTGGGGACAGAGGCAATGTCAGCAATCACTCTTGTTCTTCCCATGGAAACTTTAATACAGGTAACAGGCTATTGTCTTGGTATGGGAGGATCTATTGCAGCAGGTATTTTGCTTGGCAGGAGAGATAAAGAGGGAGCATCACAACTGTTTTCGATCACACTGTTGATAACGGTTGTTGTGGGACTGATCATTGCTGCAGCGGCGCCTTTTTTGGCAATGCCCATTGCAGATGCTCTTGCAAAGGGTGGAAGTCTGAATATTCTTGCGGGCCACTATCTTTTTGTAGGGATGCTTGGCGCTCCGGTTATTGGTGTCGGGCTTCTTATGCCCAGTTTTTTGGGTGTGGAAAACCATCCTGGGCTTGCGTCTGCCTATCTGATTATTTCTAATGTTATCAATCTGATTCTTGATTACATATTATTAAAATTCACTGATATTGGTATTGCGGGTGCTGCCCTGTCTACGGTGGTTGGATTTTTACTCGGAATGGTTGTTTTTATCTTATATATCCGTTCCCCGAAGCGCATGATAAGCTTTGTCAGAATCCAATCATTTGCTCCTCTCAAAGAGGCGGTCATATCAGGGGCGCCGATTTTTGTATTTATGATTATGACCATAATAAAATCATTTGGGCTGAATGAAATTATCATCCGTTTTATTGGAGATGGCGGGATGGCAGTTTATACGGTATGCGACAATGTCCTTATGATTGTGGAAATGATTACGGCCGGAATCATAGGCGTAATACCAAATATAGCGGGAATTCTTTATGGGGAAAAGGATTACTTTGGTATACGCGCGCTCAGTAAAAGGGTTCTTGTATTAAGCGCGATTGCAACACTATGTATTTTTGTGCTTGTTATGGCGCTTACAAAGTCTATTACCGCTATGTTTGGCGTCGATCATTCAGCTCTTTCCTCCATGATGGTGACAGCGCTCAGGATTTTTATTTTGTGCCTGCCGGCATATGTATGGAATAAATTTCTTGTGGGCTATTATGAATCGATTGAAGAGTCAAAACAGGCAAGCATTATTACATTCTTTCAAAATGGCATTTATGTGCTGCCCGCTGCAGCGTTAGGGATTATTCTGGAAGTAAAAATGGGCGGCAGCGGCATAAATGGTCTGGCGCTTGGTTTTGTTTGTTCGGAAATCATGACCGTTCTTACGGCATATATTTATCGCAAAATCAAGTATAAAGGTACGGATTTTTATCTGCTTCCGAAGGAAACGGGAATATGTTTTGATTTTACCGTGAAGGCAGATATGGAGGAGACTGCGCTGGTACCCAGGGAGGTAAAAAAGTTCTGTCTCGATCATGGCATAAATGCGAATAAGGCGAATATCGTGGCGGTGGCTGCGGAGGAAATGATCGTAAATTGTATCAAATATGGCGGCAGGATGTCTCATTGGATTGATGTCAGCCTAGTGATAGAAAAGCAAAAGATGCTTCTGCGAATCCGGGACAATGGAGTGCCTTTTAATCCCACGGAGTATGAATTTGACAGTGGGAAATTTGATATACATGGGATTGAGCTTGTGAAAACAATCTCATCCGACATCAGTTATATGCGCACAATGGATTTGAATAATACTGTGTTAGAATTTGATATGGAATAGGAGGAAGGAAAGTGAAAAAAAATAACGACACGATCTATGAAATTGATTTTGTATCGGTAGTAAGTATGTTTGAGAAACAGGTAGAAATGCATCCGCACAAAACGGCAGTCATTTCAGGCGGCGAGAGGAAAACGTACGGTGAACTGAATGCGGATGCAAACAGGGTGGCAGATGTCCTGATTAAAAATGGGGTAGAGGCGGAAACGATTGTAGCTGTCCTGTTAGAGCGTGGCATAAAAGTTTATACTGCGACACAGGGAATCTTAAAGGCAGGCGGGGCATTTACCTGTATTTCTGCCGAATATCCCAAGGAGCGTGTGCGTTATATATTAGAGGATAGCGGCGCAAAGTGGATTATTACAGATGAAAAGACAAAAAATCAGTTCAGGGATTTGTGGGAGACAGTAGAGTGTACTCCTCTTATCATCGACGAGATTTTGAAAGGTAAAAATACGCAAAATCCCAATCGGGAAATTCATGAAAATGACTTATGCTATGTTATTTATACGTCTGGTTCTACGGGAAAGCCTAAGGGTGTTATGATTGAACAGGGGAATCTATCAAATTTCGTAAATCCGAACCCAAAGAACCATGAAACGCTTGGATATATAGAAAAATCGTCGGTTGTTCTTGCACTTGCGGCAATGACATTTGACGTTTCTATTATGGAAGAGTTTATTCCTCTCACAAATGGCATGACGGTTGTCATTGCAACAGAGGAGGAAATACATAATCTGGATTTGCTTGCGGAAACCATTCTGCAGAATGGCGTTGATAATATAGCAACGACACCGTCTTTTATTTCTGTTATGCTGGAAATTCCGAAAATGCGGGAGGCATTGAAGCAGGTTCGCTGTTACGATCTGGGCGCTGAAGCATTTCAGGGAGGATTGTATGACAAAATATGTGAAATCAATCCGCAAGCATATATCATGAACGGATATGGTCCTACAGAAACAACGATTAGCTGTACTATGAAAGTGATTACGGGTAGTGAGAATATCACCATTGGCATACCGAATGCCAATGTGCTTGTATATATTATTGATGAGAATCATAAAGAAGTGCCGGATGGGCAGGTTGGTGAGCTTCTCATCTGTGGAAAGGGTGTAGGGCGTGGATATCGGAACCTTCCTGAAAAGACGGCCGAAGTATTTATTGAGTATCATGGTATGCGTGGCTACAAGTCAGGAGATCTTGCCCTGATTAACTCTGAGGGGGAGATTGAATTTCATGGAAGAAAGGATAATCAGGTAAAACTCAGAGGCCTTCGGATTGAGCTTGGTGAGGTTGAGGAAGTGATTCTAAGCCATGCGGATGTTCTGAATGCAGTAGCGGTAGTTGTTGATGAGCAGCTTTGTGTATACTATACTGCCACAAAAGAAATCGCGCCACAGGAGCTTTCTGATTTTGCGGCAGAGAGCCTTGCCTACTATATGGTGCCGGATATTCTGCTTCAGATTGAGGAAATGCCACTGACGGCAAATCAGAAAATAGACAAAAAAGCCCTGCCCAAACCGGTGTTGAAACAGGGCGATTATGAGGTTCCTAAAAATAAGACGCAGCAAAAGATTTTTGATATCGTAGCATCCGTTACCAATAACAGCAACTTTGGCATAAACACGCCATTTTACCGTGCAGGGCTTACTTCTCTGGGGGCAATGAAATTAAATGTCTTGCTGGCAGAGGGATTTGGCATAGTGATAAAGACCAGCGATATCACTCAGTATAATACGGTGATACTTATGGAGGAATTTATCAGGAATGCAGAATCACCTGATGCAGTGGAAACCCGTTGCGTTTATCCTTTAACAGGTTCCCAGAAAGGGATTTTTGCGGAGTGTGCGAAAAACCCGGAAACAACGATTTATAATATCCCGTTTTTGTTCACGCTTGACAACAGTATTGAGGAAGAGAAACTTGCCAATGCGGTTGCCAGAACCGTTCAGGCACATTCCTATATGATGGCACGTTTTGAGATCAGTGAAGACGGAGAAATGGTTCAAAAACCCTTTTCAGAAGATTTTGTGCCTGAGATTATCAGAACAACAGACAGTGAGTTCAAGAAGAACGGTCTTGTAAAGCCATTTCAATTAGAAGGGGGCAGGCTGTTTCGGATTGCAATCTACCAGACGGAGACGAAGAAATATCTGTTTGTAGATTTTCACCACATTATGGCAGACGGAAATTCCTATGATATTTTTTTCAGCGACTTGAACCGTGCCTATATGGGCGAAGAATTGGAAGCAGAAAACTATACGGGGTTTGATGCGGCTGTTTCAGAGGAATATGCAGTGAAGAGAGGCGGTTATAAAAAGGCTGCTCTTTATTATGACAATATTTTTCAGGGGCTGGAAATCGAGTCGCTGCCGATTTTTGACAAAAAAGAAGAGACGCCCAAAAAGGGGCTGGCAGAATATAAAATGTCAGTTTCTGCGGAAGTGGCCCTTAAGCTTTGCGAAAGATTGGGAATTACACCAAATACACTCTTTACCGGAGTTTTTGGAATCCTGATGTCCCGCTGGTCAAATGCAAAGGAATCGCTGTTTGCGACCATCTATAATGGCAGGAACGATTCGAGGCTTGAGAATACGGTTTGTATGCTTGTAAAAACGCTTCCGGTATATTGCAAATTTGATGATAAGACAACGGTGGTATCCTATATGGTTTCTTTGCAGGAACAGTTGATGAATTCCATGGCAAATGATATTTTCCCATTTTCCGATATTGCCGCAAAATATGGGATTACTTCTGATTTGATTTTTGCATATCAGGCAGAACTTACAGACGATTATCCGATAGGAAATACCGTTGCGGTTGGTGAGGATTTGTCCCTCGACCTGCCCAAAGAGCCACTGTTACTCCAGGTTCGCCTCTATGACGGGGAATATTATCTGACAGCGGAGTACCGCAGTGATTTGTATCAGGAGGAAACGGTTCAGAATATTATGGATTCTTACAATGCCGCTTTCAAATCCATATTCGGCTGCCGCAATGTATCCGATGTGACAATCCTTTCGGAGCAGCAGGAAAAAATGCTTGACAGTTTTAATGAGACAGAAGCGCCCTATGATGACAGCAAAACGGTTGTGGATATGTTTGAGGAGGCGGTTGCTAAATATCCCGGCCAGACAGCCGTTGTATACGAAGATGTCAGATATACATACAGTGAGGTTGAAAAAATAACGCATAATCTTGCGGGCGATCTTATACGGAAGGGATTGACAGCGGGTGACGTAGCTGCTGTGCTGATTCCGCGCTGTGCATATATGGCAATCTGTTCGATGGGTATTGCCCGCAGTGGCTGTGCCTGCCAGCCGCTTGACTATACATATCCTCAGGACAGACTGCATTTTATGCTGGAGGACAGTGGTGCGAAACTGTTGATTACTACACCGAAGATGCGTGAATTGGTGTCTGGCTATACCGGACAGATCTTGTATCTTGATGAGATACCAGACCTGCCGGAATATACGGAAAAGCTGCCGTCTCCAAAGCCGGAGGATTTGTTTACGCTGCTTTACACATCAGGCTCGACAGGGGTACCCAAGGGCTGTATGCTTGATTATGGAAATATCACTGCATTCTGCACATGGTATCACAGACAATATCAGTTTGACAGTTCTGCCCACCTGGCCGCCTATGCCTCCTATGGTTTTGACGCGTCTATGATGGATATTTTTACGTCTCTTACGGCAGGTGCGCAATTAAATATCATTGCTGAGGAAATACGCCTTGACCTTTTTGCACTCCGTGATTATTTTGAAGAGAACCAGATTACCCATTCCTTTATGACGACACAGGTGGGACGCCAGTTCGCAATGGAAATAAAGAGTAAAACATTAAAACATCTCAGTGTGGGCGGAGAAAAGCTGGTTCCTTTAAATCCGCCAGAGGGTATCAAGTTTTACAATGTCTATGGGCCTACGGAATGCACGGTTTATACAACGATCTTTGAGATGACTCGGTATTATAATGATATTCCAATCGGGAAGCCGCTGGATAATCTGAAACTCTATATTGTGGATGACAAAGGACACCGCCTGCCGGCAGGAGCGTCCGGTGAGCTGCTCGTCTCGGGAAGGCAGGTATCGCGGGGGTATCTGAACCGTCCAGAGAAAACAAGGGAGGTGTATGCGAAAAATCCTTATACTGACCAGAAGGGATACGAGCGGATGTACCACACAGGTGATGTGGTGCGCTACTTAAATGATGGAAATATTTCTTTTGTGGGCAGACGGGACGCCCAGGTAAAAATAAGAGGATTTCGTATTGAGCTTACGGAAGTGGAGGAAGTTATCCGACGTTTTCCGGGGATAAAAGATGCCACAGTTGCCGCATTTGATCAGGAGGGCGGCGGTAAATATATCGCAGCGTATGTTGTGTCAGGTGAGCAGATTGATATAGGGAAGCTGAATGCTTTTATTATGGAAACAAAGCCGCCGTATATGGTACCGGCTGTAACGATGCAGATTGACCGGATTCCATTAAATCAGAACCACAAGGTCAACAAGCGCGCTCTGCCAAAGCCGCAAAAGGCAGTGGAGGAAATGATTCCGCCGAAAAATGAAATGCAGCAGCGTATTTGTGACTGCATTGCTGAAGCAATCGGGCACAGGGAGTTTGGTATCACTACGGATATTCAGCTTGCAGGACTGACTTCTATCAGTGCGATAAAACTTAATGTAATTCTGGCAAAGAAATTTGACGTGGCGATCAAGACAAATGATATCAGGGAAAACCCAACTGTCGTCCAGTTAGAAAAATTTCTTCTGGGGGCGGAAAAATCCGAGATACATGAAGTGCGGGAGGTGTATCCTCTCACCAACGCGCAGGCAGGCATCTTTGTAGACTGTACGGCGAATATGGGAACAACGGTTTATAATATTCCATATTTGTTCCGGCTCAGTCCCAAGATAGATTTGGTCCGGCTCAAAGAAGCAGTAGAGCAGACAGTGGAAGCGCACCCATATCTGAAAGTGCAGCTTTTTATGGATGAGGACGGTGAAATACGCCAGCGCAGGAATGATCATTTGGAATACGCCACTGAAATTATCAACGGCATGGACAGGGAAAAACTGGTAAGGCCATTTCCGCTGTTTCATGCGCCGCTGTTCCGTTTTGAGATCCATAGGACACATGAGGGAAGTTATCTGTTCCTTGACGTGCATCATCTGATTGCAGACGGCACCTCTCTGTCTGTTATTTTGTCGGATATCGACAGGGCATATGAGGGCGAAAAGCTTACAACAGAGGCATATACTGCCTATGATGCAGCGCTTGACAACGAAAGGGCAATGCAGGGAGAAAAGTATAAAAAAGCGGAAGAATTTTTCGCCTCTGTATTGAAAGACTGCAGCTCGGACACCAGTCTTTATCCTGACAAAAATGAAGAGGCGCCGGGTGTTGGGAATTTGTGCAGAAAGAGCGATGTCATCAGCAGGGAAGCTGTGCAGGCGCTCTGTGAGAAATATGGTATAACAGAGAATGTATTTTTCACAGGTGTATTTGGCGCAGCGCTGGCAAGATACCATTTTGCCCCCAAAAGTGTATTTACAACCATCTATCACGGCAGAAATGACTCGCGTCTTTCTGATACAATCGGTATGTTTGTCAAAACATTGCCTGTGGTGTGTGATACGACGAAAAATGCAAAAGATTATTTTGTGACAATTAAAAACCAGCTTATGGGAATGATGGATCACGATATTTATCCGTTCCAGGAAATCAGCCGCAATTTCCATATTAAGCCGGATACGATGTTTGTGTATCAGGGCGGGAATTTTGCATTTACTAAAATCTGCGGAGAGGAGGCAGAAGAAATCCCCCTTGGCTTAAATGCGGCAAAGGAGCCGATATCGCTTATGATGAGCATTGAAAACGGCGAATATATCTATGAACTGGAATACAGAAGTGATTTGTTTGAAAAGGAGACGGCAGAGTATCTGATAGAAAACCTTGAAATCACCACAAGGGCTTTCCTTGATGGAAAGGAACCTTCAGAGATACGCCTTCTGTTCGATGAACAGGATAAGATGGTAAATACGCCGCAGTATATGGGGAAGACTTTTATCGACCTGTTCCGGGAAGCTGTGTCAAAATATCCGGACAATACTGCCGTAAAAGATGAGAACGGTACCATAACATATGCAGAGCTTGATGCAGTGTCGGAGTATATAGCGGATAAACTGACGAAGAACGGTTTTGGGCGGGAAAATGTTGCCGGAATTTTATGCGGCAGGACAAGGGAATTTGTGGAGGCGTTTGTAGGAATTATGAAAGCGGGCGGCGCATATGTTCCCCTGGATCCGGAATATCCGCAGGAGAGAATTGCATATATGCTCTCTGACAGTGGCAGTGAAAATCTTCTTCTTATGAGGAAATATCAGCTACTGACAGAGGGGTATGACAAGAATGTAATTTATCTGGACGAGATAGAAAAAGACGGACTTGGCTTTACTGGAAAGACGGATTTGACGCCGCCGCTTCCAGAGAATCTGGCATATATGATTTACACCTCCGGCTCGACAGGAAAACCAAAGGGCGTTATGCTGGAACACCGCAACCTTATGACATTGATTGAGCATACAGTCACCTTTCATAAGACGGTTCCGGAGGATATGTACGGCGAATTTTCTTCTTTCTGCTTTGACGCTTCGGTTCATGACCTGTTTATGCCTTTGACGGTGGGAGCTTCGCTTTATATTTTCCCGGAAAGTGTCAGGAAGGATGCTGTCGCTGTCTGCCGTACCTTTGAAAACGAGCCGATTACGGTAGCGACCATGCCGACGCAGATGGGTGAGCTTGTGGCGGAAACCCTGACAGGGGATTGCGCTTTAAGGCTTCTCACCCTAGGAGGCGAAAAGTTTAAGCGCTATTATGACAGGAAGTACATCATGGTAAATGGCTATGGGCCTACGGAAAATACCGTTTCGTCCACAGAGTTTGTGGTTGATAAGGAATATAAAACGATTCCGATTGGCAAATCACAGCTCAATGTAAGGAGTTACATCGTAGATGAGAACTTAAAGCGCGTACCTGTGGGAGTGCCAGGGGAGCTTTGCGTGGCAGGGCGGCAGGTGGCAAGAGGCTACCATAATCTGCCGGAAAAAACAGCATCCGTATTTGCGCCAAATCCTTTTGCCACATGCAAAGATGAGGAAAGACTGTATCATACAGGCGATATGGCGCGTCTGAAAGGTGACGGAAATATTGAATATATCGGGCGGATTGACTCACAGATTAAGATTAATGGATTCCGCGTGGAACTTGGCGAAATCGAGGGGGCAGTCCTGAAACGTGACGGCGTTTGTGAGGCGGCGGCAATCCCTGTAGACCAGAGTGGTGTAACCTATATTGCGGTTTATTATACCGGAGCGGAGTACAAAGAGGGGGATTGGAAAGGATTTTTAAGTCCCTTGCTGCCGGAATACATGGTGCCTGCGTTCTATACGCATCTGGACAAAATGCCCGTTACGCCCGGCGGAAAGATTGATAAGCGTGCTTTGCCAAAGCCTGCTATTATGGAAGAGCGCACCGATTATGTTGCACCTCAGACGGGATCGCAGATAAAACTGTGTAAGCTGTTTGAAAAGGCATTAGGGCGGGAAAAGGTAGGAATCGATGACGATTTCTTTGCAATTGGCGGTACCTCCCTTGCCGCTTCTAAGGTTGCAGTCATGTGCCTGAATGAGAAGATTCCTCTGGTATATGCAGATATTTTCAAATATCCTACGGTGCGCGATCTTGCCAAGGCGTTATATGGAGATGAGGTGCAGAAGGAAAATACAGATGAATTTGCAAATTATTCCTACAATGCAATCGATACGCTGATTGCTGCAAACAACAGTCAAAACGCTGACTGTGTGGAGAAAAAGGAGTTAGGTGATATCCTGATTACGGGTGCAACAGGCTTTCTTGGGATTCATGTGTTAAAAGAATTTCTTGACAATTACGATGGCAAGGCATATTGTATGGTGCGTAAAGGCAGATACGAGTCAAGTGAGCGGCGTCTGATGAATATGCTGATGTATTATTTTGACTTGCCATATACCGAACTGTTTGGTGACAGGATTATCTGCATTGACAGCGACATAACGGACAGGAAAGCGGTAGACGGGTTAAAAGACGTACCTTTTACCACATTGATCAACTGTGCCGCCTGCGTCAAACATTTTGCAGCGGGTGAGATGTTAGAAAAAATCAATGTAACAGGCGTCAAACATCTGATCGATCTCTGCTCGTCAGCAAATAGAAGGCTTGTACAGATTTCAACCATATCAGTAGGCGGCGAGGGTATGGACGGCAGACCGCCGATGGATCAAAAACTTGCTGAAAATGATCTGTATTTTGGCCAGAGGATTGCCAATGAGTATATACGCACGAAGTTCCTTGCGGAACGTGCTGTGCTGGAAGCGGCCGCGAAAGGTCTGGAAGCGAAAGTGATTCGTGTCGGCAATCTTATGAGCCGCCACAGAGATGGGGAGTTCCAGATTAACTTTATCACGAACGGTTTTCTGAGGAGTTTGCGTGGGTACGCTGCAGTTGGCGCATTTCCAATCGACAGCATGAATGAAAGCGCAGAATTTTCTCCAATTGATGAAACAGCGGCAGCAGTGCTCTCTCTTGCGGGAACGGACAGCAGGTTTACGGTATTCCATGCCTGCAACAACCACAGGATTTTTATGAGTGATGTGATCTATGAAATGCGTGCGAGGGGCTTTGACATTAAAATCATGCCTGGAGATCAATTCATTGAGACGGTCAATGCGTATGCGGCAGAACATGAAACAAGTGATGCGGTATCGGGGCTTATAGCTTATACTTCCCATGATGAGGAGGAACTCTATACGATTGATTATGATAATGCCTTTACAACCGAAGTGCTTTACCGTTTGGGATTCAAATGGAATATCACGGATAACAGATATCTTGCAAATGCAATCGAAGCATTGGAGGGGCTGAACTTTTTTGAGAATGAATTTTCAGGTATGCTCTAATACTACGAAAAAATTATGCTGATTTTTATGGAGGAGGCAAAAGTGACGATTACAAAAACAGTGGAATATAACAAAGCCATTCTCTCGGTCGAGGGATGGCTGGACACAAATTCAGCGCCAGAGCTGGGCAGGGAAATTGAGGCGCTTTCTGATATCGAGAGCCTGATACTTGATTTTGATAAACTCGAATATATTGCATCGGCTGGGCTTCGTATAGTTGTGTTAGCATATAAGCAGCTGAAAAGTACGAACGGAGAGTTTTCCATAATCCATGTGAACAGCGAAGTGATGGAGGTATTTAAGCTTACTGGATTTGACCAGACTTTTGATATACAGGCAAAATAATTTCATATCAAAACTGTGGGAACGTATGAGATACCATTTTTTAAGATAGGAGGAAAACATTATGGTTATCACTAAGACAACGGACGGGACAGCATTGACGCTTGCGCTGGAGGGAAGGCTTGATACGATGACGGCACCTCAGCTGGAGTCGGAGCTGAAAAGTAGTATTGACGGCGTAGATAAGCTGTTTTTAGACTTTACATCATTGGAATATATATCATCGGCGGGATTAAGGGTACTGCTTTCTGCGCAGAAAATAATGAATAAGCAGGGCAGCATGGTAATAAGAAACGTAAATGAAGATGTGATGGATATATTTGACATTACGGGATTTGTCGATATTTTGACAATCGAGTGATGGTTTTTGCGGAAGCAGATTTTATTAAAACCGATTGCCATGATCTGGCGGCCACGGTTTGACGATGTCACAATGCTTTGTCTTGCAGGTATTCCATTTGACCCGCTTGCAAAAGCTGCTCCCGACCTCATAGGATAAAAAAGAAGTTTTAGGAATTACCAGTAAATGGTTTTATGATACGTTCCTAAAATTAAAGCCGGGCGGTTGATTCAGAAAACTTCCCGGCTTTATCTGTGTGTTTCATCGCTTTGAACGGCAACTTTGAATCGATGACAGCGGATTTTAATACAAAACGCTGGTGCTGTCGAGAGGTATATTGATAGAAGGTAAAAAACTTTTCTGCAATTGTTTGACATAAGAGGGGATAGACTATACCAACCCGCTGTTTCGCTATGCCGATGGAACGTCGCGCATCGCCTGTATCTGGGATCAGACGATACGGGACGGGACGCCGCCTACGGGTATCCTCTATGGCGCAGAGTATACGAAGATGGATATTGACCGGGCGCTGGCGAGCGACAATCCCTATGAGATTGTGCCGCAGAGGGATGAAAACGGACACGGTACTTTTTTGGCGGGCGTTGCCTGCGGCGGTGAGGATGTGGAAAACGGATTTATCGGTGCGGTGCCGGAGGCGTATATTGGTGTCGTCAAGCTAAAGGGAGCAAAGCAGCATCTGCGCGATTTTTTCTTTATCCCTGAAGGTGTTGAGGCTTTTCAGGAAAACGATATCATGATGGGCGTGACCTATCTGAACAATCTGGCAAACTATATGAATGTCCCCTTGGTAATCTGCCTTGCGCTGGGCAGCAGTTCCGGGAGCCACGGGAAAGACGGTCCGCTCTCTTCCTACCTCAATTTTATTTGCAGCAGAAGGAAGAAATCGGTCGTGACAGCCACCGGCAATGAGGCCAATACCAGGCATCATTTTCAGGGGCGGATTACGGGCGAGATGGAATATGAGGATGTGGAAGTCACCGTTGAGGAGGACATGGACGGTTTCTATATCGAAATGTGGGCGGACCAGCCGGAGCTTTATGCCGTGTCAATCATCTCTCCTACGGGGGAGCAGGTGCCCAAGATACCAGTGCGCACAGGCTCGGAAATATTTGAATTTATCTTCGAGGGGACGACGGTATCGGTCGATTACCGGATTGAGGCGCAGTCATTGGCAAGCCAGCTGATTTATATTCGCTTTGTCAAGCCCAAGAAAGGTCTTTGGATTATACGGGTATATCCTGAAAGTATCGTGACCGGGCTTTATAATATGTGGCTGCCCATGCAGCAGATGACGGGGGGCAATGTCTTTTTCCTGCGCTCGAACCCGGATATGACGATCACGACACCGGGGACGGCGCGTCAGGTGATTACGGCGGGCGGATATCGCGTGGCCAACCGCAGTATTTTTGCGGACTCCGGGAGAGGCTACACGACGGCTGGGGAGATTAAACCTGATTTTGTCGCTCCTGCCGTCGACATATATGGTCCTGGTCTGCGCGGGAATTATCTTACCTTCACGGGCACCAGCGCCGCGGCGGCTATCACCGCCGGCGCGGTGGCGCAGGTGATGCAGTGGGCGATTGTAGAACAGAAACAGCCGACGATGTCAAACGCCGGTATTAAGAATATGCTGATTCGGGGAGCGCAAAAATCGGTCGACCGCAGCTATCCAAACCGCGAGTGGGGTTATGGAATTTTGGATGTCTACCAGTCATTTGAGAAGCTGCGGCAATAAATCTTAAGAAGTTTGAGGAGACAGAGGATGCGATTAAACAAATGCAAAGGTATTATTTTCGGCTTATGTCTGTGTGTGTCCGTATTTGGTGCGTCCTGCGGGAATCAACCGGCGGTAGAGCCGGACGACAGGGAGGGAAGCCAAACGCAAGAGCCGGCCATAGAGCCGGAAGATACGGCAGGAACCCCGGCGGCGGAGCCAGTTATAAAGCCGGCGGGTATGGAAAATAACCCAGTGGCGGAGCCAGTTATAAAGCCGGAAGGTATGGAAAAAAACCAGGCGGGAGCTTCTTTAAAGATCACAGAGATCATGGCGCTGCCGTCTTACAGCATTGTCGATGTGGCGGGATTTGAGCAGGCGTCGATTCATGCATTGTTTTATGCGCAGGAAATTACGGATGACATTTATGCCAGGATTGACGGCTGTTCTTACCAGGAAAATGAAGAGATAGGTTTGGAAGAGCTGCGCTATTTGAGAGTCCTTCACATGGGGATTGACGGAAAGACCCATGTGGGGGAACTTATCGTCCATGAGGAGATCAGTCAGGATATACTGGAGATTTTGGAGGCGCTCTATGAGGCCGGATATCCGATCGAGAAGATGATGCTGGTTGACCACTATGATGGGGATGACGTGAAATCTATGGAGGACAATAACACATCGGCGTTCAATTACCGCACGATCGCGGGAACAGACAAACGTTCCAATCACAGTTACGGGATGGCGATTGACATAAATCCCCGCTATAATCCCTATGTGAAAGTAAAATCTGACGGGAGCGTCCTGGTAAGCCCGGATGGCGGAAAGCAGTATGCGGACCGGGCGGCGGATTTTCCGTATAAGATTGAGCGCGGCGGGTTTTGCTACAATTTGTTTGTGGAACATGGTTTTGAGTGGGGCGGGGATTGGACCAGCGTGAAAGATTACCAGCATTTTGAAAAGAGCCGCAGTTGACAGAACATCCTCAAATAACGTCATGCATGGCAGCGTCATACATGATGACAGATGCTGTGCGCAAAATGGAAACGCAGCGAAGCCGCGCCTTGGGGGCTGTGAGGCAGGGGACATTTATAAAGGCGGCGCCGCCGGCAGATGGTTGTCCAAAAAAATAGATTGAGATTCAGCCGGCAGGTGTGTTATAATATGCACATTGCGTCTGGTATATTTTTACAGAGATTTTTGGACCGTACATACAGGAGAAATCATATGGGTACAATCGTGATACAACTGCTCGGCGGACTGGGGCTTTTCGTTTTTGGTATGAACCTGATGAGCCGCGGGATTGAGAAAGTAGCGGGAAATAAACTGCGCGGTATTTTGGAAGCATTTACAAAGAACAAATTTTTGGGACTGATCGTCGGTCTGTTTTTTACTGCGGTGATACAGTCCTCCTCCGCCGCCACGGTGATGGTGGTGGGGTTTGTCAATTCCGGCCTTATGACGCTCGGTGAGGCATGCGGCGTGATTTTGGGAGCCAATATCGGTACGACCGTCACGGCCATGCTGGTGGCGTTCCGCCTTAGTACGGTCGCGCCGCTCTTTGTGTTTGCCGGCATGTTCATGCTCAACTTTATCAGGAAGCCCACGATCAAGAAATCCGGTGAGATTGTGCTTGGGTTTGGACTGCTTTTCATGGGCATCAGTACCATGTCGGCCGCTATGGGAGCGCTAAAAGAGATTCCCGCCGTGATCGACCTGCTGGGGCATTTTACAAATCCGCTGCTCGGCGTACTGCTCGGACTTTTGCTGACGTCGTTTGTGCAGAGCTCTTCCGTCACGGTCAGTATTCTCGTCGTGATGGCGTCGCAGGGGCTGGTTGACTTACATATCTGTATGTTTGTGATTTTGGGCTGCAATATCGGAGCCTGTACGTCGGCCATGCTCGCCTCTTTGGGAGGCACAAAGAACGCGAAGCGCGCGGCGCTCATACACCTTTTGTTTAACATATACGGAACCGTCCTCATGTTCGTTTTATTGCTGTTGTTCGGGCGGCAGATCGAGCAGATCATCTATTTTTTCAGCGGACACGGAACGGACGCCGGCAGCCTGGGAAGAAATATTGCCATGGCACATTTTCTGTTTAAGGTGTTCCAGGTGATCGTTTTTTATCCGTTTATGAATCTGATCGTGCGCTGTACCTACAAGCTGGTGCCCGGGGAGGATGCGGCAGAGACCGGGGGCAATTTCAAAGTGCAGTTTATCAGCGGCAAACTGCCCAATCCGGCCGTCGCCATACTCATGGCGGTGCAGGAGATGGAGCGCATGGCAAATATGGCGATCGACAACTTAAATCTGGCAGTAAACTGCCTGATTGATCATGATGTGGAAAAGAGCAAACAGGTGCTGGAGACGGAGCGCTATATCGACTATCTGGATGAGCAGGTCAGCAACTATCTGGTCAAAATCAATCAAAATACGCTGCCGATTGCAGATGCCAATATGATTGCCGCCTACTTTCATGTAGTCAGCGATATCGAGCGCATCGGCGACCATGCGGAGAGCATTGTAGAAATCATTCCCCAGCTCTATGAGAATGGCCTGACGTTAAGCGAGGACAGTGCAAGAGAGCTGGAGGAGATGATGAAGCTCATCAACAAGATACTGCGCGAGTCCGTGGAGATGTTTGTGACGGGCGAGACTGTGCATATGCAGGAAATTTCAGATATCGAAAATACCATAGACCAGATGGAGCGCAGCCTGCAAAGGACCCACATCCTCCGTTTGAATGAAGGAAAGTGCAGCGCCCAGGCGGGTATTTATTTTTCCGATGTGGTGTCAGGTCTTGAGCGCGTGGCGGACCATGCGATTAACATAGCGTTCTCATTGATTGAGGCGAGGAGCTAATGTGAGATACCGCAGAGCATGAGCGGGTTCCCGGATGATAGTGACCGATCATCCGGGATTTTTTCATGAGTTTTTCATTTGCGCCCTGTATTGTATGTATAGGGCAGAGTACACATATGAAATTTGGCACGACTGAAAGTTTTTGGCAGACTGAAGAAAAAAAACGGTCTGTGTGCGGGCTTTTTTGGTAAAACATACAATGGCACAGGCAATATGTTGAGATTTTTCGTCAATTTATGTTGGCAAAGCTCTGATGAAGTGATATACTATATTTAACAATGTGCTTTTGACTAGTAGGTCAAAAGTACTGTCAAGAAGAATGAAAAGGAGGAAGAAGAATGAAAAGACGGGTATTAGCGTACTTGATGGCGGCTGCTATGGTGTGTACCAGTCTCGGCCAGACCAACGCAGTCGTCGGTGCGGCGCAGGCTGCTGATGACGGAGCGCGCGTTGTGGCCGAGGACGCAGGGAAAACAGAAGAACCGACTGCGCCTTTCGATACTGCGATGGAGGGGATGGAAACGTACACCGACAGGGCGTTGATTGGGGTCGATCTTGCCGGAGATGACGGAGCTGAGACACTTGTCACGGCGACGGATGAGAACGGCAACGAATACACCAGCGGTGTTTATCTGAGCTGGCGAAGTTATGATGCTGATTTTGACGCCAATCACAAACTGACCACAAAGTTTACCGTTTATAAGAACGGGCAGATTTTGCAGTCAGATCTGGCAGTGACGAACCTGATTGACCCGGCGGGCAGCAAGAACGACAAATACAAAGTTGTCGGAAGCAATGACGCCGCAATCGGTGTGACAAAACAGCCGGAAATTAATCCGTGGGGCGATAAGTATCTGGAGCTCTCCTTGTATGCGCCTGCAGGTCAGACGATGCCGGCAGATGCGGACGGCTATCAGGCGACATGTACATACAGTGCAAATGATATGTCAGTCGGAGACGTAGACGGCGACGGTCAGTTAGAGCTGATCGTAAAATGGTATCCGTCCAATGCGCAGGACAATTCCAGCGGTGGTTACACCGGCGAGACATTTTTGGATACCTATGATGTCGATTACAATACGGGTGCAGTCCGCCTGTTGAGCCGCATTAATATGGGAATCAATATTCGCTCCGGCGCGCACTATACACAGTTTCAGGTGTGGGATTTTGACAATGACGGCAAGGCGGAAGTCGCAGTGAAGACGTCTGACGGCACGACCTCTTATAAAAGTGAGGACGGCACCGACCAGACGCTGACCAAGGTAGATCATGTGGGCGCTGTGGATAATACACAGCTGCCGCCGGATATCAAAAAGACGGAGGCAGAGTATGACTATCGCAATACCGCTGGCCATGTCATTGTCGGGAAAGAGTATTTTTCTGTTTTCAATCTCGACGATGGCACAAAAGCAGCGCCTGATGTCAACTATGAGCCGGAACGCGGCGGCACAGGCCAGGATATGGTAAACAACTGGGGAGATGGAAAAACCAGTGATTCCTATGGAAACCGTTCAGAGCGTTATCTGTCGGCCACCGCGTATTTGGACGGACAGAATCCCTACGCAGTATTCTGCCGCGGGTATTATGAGAGAATGACGCTGACGGCATACTATCTCAAAGATACCAACGATGACGGCGTCGGTGATACGATCGATATTTTCTGGAAGTTTGATACCGATAATATCGAAGATCCGACGGAAGAGAAAAACTATCGTTCTCAGGGAAATCACGGCCTGTCGGTCAACGATGTGGACGGCGACGGCAAGGATGAGATCATTTATGGAGCTGTTGTCGTAGACGATAATGGTACTGGATTGTACAGTACCACTCTAGGACACGGCGATGCCATGCATGTATCCGACTGGGTTTCCTGGAACGACGGCCTGGAGATCATGTGCGTGCACGAGCACGACAATGTGCCTTATCATGTGGAAATCCATGACGCTGCGACTGGTGAGATGCTGATGGGCTACTATACCGGCAAGGATACTGGCCGCGGCGTTGCGGCAGATATCGACCCGACGGCGGAGGGCGGCGAATGGTGGTCCATTGCCAGCCCGACTTACGAGGCGAACGATGAGCCTGAGTGGGATTCTACAGGCGGCGAGGTGTATTCTTCCCACTCGACGATGGATAAGTTGATTAAACTTGCAGATCATAATCCTCCAGCGAACTTTACATTATTCTGGGACGGCGATCTGCTCAGTGAGCTTCAGGACCATAACTTTAATAAAAAAGATTATGTGCCGAGAAGTCTGACGGTCTTAAAATGGGATTACGAGAAAGAAAAGACAGTACCGCTTCTGGATTCTTCGGAGATCTGGACAAACAATGGAACAAAGGGTAACGCGGGGCTGGTAGCTGATATTCTCGGTGACTGGCGTGAAGAGATCATCGCGCGCACATCGGACGCGGCCGGAAAGCCCAATAATACCGTCCGCATCTATATGTCGACGATTCAGACGGATTATGTAGTTCCTTGCCTGCTGCAGAACCTGGCATACAGGGAGGGTGTCGCATGGCAGAATGTCGGTTATAACCAGCCGGCAAACCTCGATTATCTTTTGTCCGAGGGCGTTGTGACCTCACAGCTTTTAGGCGGTGATGTGACGGACAATACGGCGGATGTGCTCTATACGGCGGCAAGCGACGGCACATACGGTCATGAGATCACAGGTTATAAAGTGCTGCGCGCGGAGGACAAAGGCGATTATAAAGAGATTGCCACCATTCCGGTAGAGCAGATGGAAGCATTCACCGGGACGCTGCCGACGGAGACGCCGGAAGAACAGGGAGACGTCGTGATCGGTTATGAGGACGGAGAGATCGTCGGCAGGTATGATTTTGGCAGTAAGTCGGGAACTGGATTCGGGTTTGTGGAAGTCAAACCGGATACCCTTTATAACATATCGACCGGATATGGTTTTATGACGGCAGTGACACCAGATCCGAGCGATGGATGGAGCAGGATTAGTTGTGCCGCAGTCGGAGCGGCGGGCGATGCCGCCGGACTGATCTCGGCTTGTTCAGATACGGCGCTCGGAAAAGGGGAGATACCGTTTAAGGTAGACCTCGATGCCGGAGCATACAGAGTGGAAGTTTATGCGGGCGGACCGGAAAATAACGGCACTTATCGTACCAATCGGATTATTGTAGACGGAAAAGATCTGGGTACTACATGCTGCGGCGCCGACTATAATATCAGTTCCTTTAAGAAAGAGACTGTCGTTACACTGGAGAACAGAGGTCAGGTATCGATCACGGCCAGCAATCCAAACAGCAGGGCTTATATGAATGCGATCGTCATCCGCAAACTGGAGCCGATCTATGGCCCAGCCGGTTCGACAGCGGCAGAGCTTACGGCACGCACGGGCGATGACAGCCAGAACTGGTTTGTGTTCCATGATACAAATCTGGAGGAAAATAAGGTTTACCACTATAAGATGACAGCGATCGTTGACGGAAAAAACTCGTTTATGTCGAGAGCGGCTTCTGTCCGCACTTCCGTATCCATTCAATCGATACCCGACTGGGACCCGATTGAACTGGTTCAGAACACGCCTCTGCCGGCAGGTTCAAGCACGGTGCTTGGCCTTTTGCCCAAGGAGATGGATGTTGTCAACGCCAGCGGCGAGACCGTAAAGACGCCGGTGACGTGGAGCAATTATGCAGGCATTAATATCAGGGTACCGGGAGATTACAAGGCGACTGCCGCCATTTTGTCCTATATCACACCGATGGAGGCAGACGTAAAGGTGTTGCCAAACACGGTAGTAGGACTGAAAGAAGAATTGAAGATTCGTGTCGTAATCAATACCAGTGTTGCAAGTTATCTGCCGTCAACGGTGGAACTGCAATATTTGAACGGGACAACAGGCTCCGTGCCGGTTGTCTGGAATGAGGATGAGATCAAAGCGATCAACAACGCACAGCACACGACGGAGCCGGTTACGATTCACGGTACCTGTGCAAAGGCCGATTACGGCAGCAAGGATTTTATTGTTACGGCGGAAATCACCGTAGAAGATGACTATATCATTGCCATGGAGAATCTTTTCCCGGAAGTTGCCCTTGGCACACCCGCCGGGAAGATCGAGGAGGCGCTGCCTACTCAGGCGGAAGTAACATATAAAAAAGGCGGAAAGAAGAAGGCCGCTATTACATGGTCCGATATCCAGGTAGATACGTCTGTTTTGGGTTACTATACAGGCACGGCCACATATCAGGCCGAGGGTTATCAGGCGCAGAAAGCGAAGCTTAGTGTGACGTATCCGCTGGTGAAACGCTTTGATTTTGGGATCGAGGGTTCGCCGCAGGCAGAGGGATGGACTGCTGTTCAAGTCAACGTGAAAAACGGAAATAAGACGATGAAAGAGCTGGGAATTGCCTATACGAAAGAATTGGGGTACGGATTCCTCGGGGATTCCAATGTCGTGCAGGGAAGACAGGAGAGCTATCAGATGGAAGGCGTGCTTCCGCAGGGCGTGTACACCGATTTCGTGCTGGGAGACGGACAGACTTTTGCAGTAGATGTGCCGAACGGTACCTATGAGGTTACGGTAGTCGGAGGTTCCTCACAGGGAAATAATAACGTAGTATCCGGTATCTTCCAGGATGGTACGAAATTAAGTCTGACCAGTAAACCTTCTGTCTATGAGATGCGTGAGGCGGTTGTCAAAGTGACGGATGGCCAGATCACGTTTAAATGGACCGGCAGCAGCTGCCGCACCAACGCGATGATTGTCCGTGCGATCGAATTGGATGAGCAGCCAGGAAGCAGCGAGACGCCGGGAGACAGCCAGGGCAACAGCGAGTCTACAGGAGACAGTCAGCCGGGAGGCAGTGAGTCTACAGGAGACAGCCAGGGCAACAGCGAGTCTACAGGAGACAGCCAGCCGGGAGGCAGTGAGTCTACAGGAGACAGCCAGCCAGGAGGCAGTGAGTCTACAGGGGACAGCCAGGGAAGCAGTCAGACGCCAGGAGACAGTCAGCCGGGAAACAGCCAGACGCCAGGAGACAGTCAGCCGGGAAGCAGTCAGACGCCAGGAAACAGTCAGACGCCAGGAGACAGTCAGCCGGGAAGCAGTCAGGCTCCAGGCAGCAATCTCACAGAAAGCCAAAAGAAGCAGGTGGCGACGCTGACAAAGAAACTCGGAGTTTCAGAGGAAACTGCGATCAAAATCCAGCAGGTGGGCGAGAAATATAATGTTCCGGAACAAACACTTTTGATCACTGATAAGACGATCACAGGCCAAAAATCGGATACAGATATCAAAGGCTCGTCTTTTGCAACGCTGCAGGCGCGGGCTACGAAAGCGAAATCGAATCAGATTACGCTCAAATGGGCCAAGGTAAAAGGCGCGGACGGTTATCTGATCTATGGAAATAAGTGTGGCAATAAGAATAAGTACAAATTGATTCAGACGATTAAGAAGAGCGGCACCACTACATATACGCAGAAAAAATTGAAGAAAGCAACTTTCTATAAATATATTGTGCGTGCTTATAAAGTGGTAGACGGACAAAAAGTGACGATTGCTGCCTCCAAGACGATTCATTTTGTTACGAGCGGCGGCAAGAATGTCAATGAAAAGTCTGTGAAAGTAAGCAAGACAAAAGTGAGCTTAAAGAAGGGAAAGAGTGTGACGGTTAAGGGTTCTGCGGTAAAAGGTCCAAAGAAACCGCACAGAAAGATTTCTTACGAGTCAACCAATCCCAAAGTGGCAAAAGTGTCGGCGCAGGGAAAGATTACAGCGGTAGCCAAGGGCAAGTGTACGATTTATGTATATGCACAGAGCGGTTTGTTTAAAAAAGTCACAGTTACAGTCAATTAATTTGTGCGATTCGTGTGATTAGTCATCACGATTCACAGGCGTAATGATGTAAAAGGCAAATTGGTTGTCCAGCGTAATAATTTGACATGAAGAGGGAGCACCTTATTTCTGTTACAAAAAGCGGAAATAAGGTGTTTTCCTATGTGCCTGTGCGCTGCAAAGCCATACAGGGCTTTACATCAACTTGTCATGCGCGGGAAAGCTAAAGTGCATATAGTTCACATTGCAGAAATGGAGAAAATTATGAAAAACAAAACGATGATGCAGTATTTTGAATGGTATCTGCCGGCCAACGGTCTGCACTGGCGGCGCTGCCAGGCGCAGGCGAAAGCTTTGTGTGAGGCGGGAATTACGATGGTCTGGCTGCCGCCGGCCTACAAGGGGGCGGCGGGAAATCAGAGCGTGGGCTATGACGTCTATGATATGTACGATTTAGGTGAGTTTGAGCAAAAAGGCGCCGTTGCCACCAAATATGGCACCAGAGAAGAATATCTGGCGGCTGTCCGCGCGCTTCAGGCGTGCGGGATAGAAGTGCTGGCAGATGTGGTGCTCAACCACCGCATGGGGGCGGATGGAACGGAGACGGTCGGCGCAATCTTGCAGCAGAGCAATGACAGAAACAGAGATATTTCCGGAGTACAGCAGATTGCCGCGTGGACCAAGTTTGATTTTGCGGCGCGGGCGGGAAAATACTCTGATTTTTGCTGGAACAGCAGCCATTTTAGCGGCACGGACTGGGATGACGCGGGAAAGAGAGGCGGCATATTCCGCTTCGAGGGGAAGACATGGAACCGCGAAACAGACTCGGAGAACGGCAACTATGATTATCTGATGGGGGCGGATTTGGATACGGACAGTCCCGAAGTGATCGCTGAGACGATGCGCTGGGGAGAGTGGTACTTGGATACCGTGGGTGTTGACGGGTTTCGTCTCGATGCTGTCAAGCATATTGGGTTTGACTTCTATCGCAATTGGATGGAAAAGATGTGCGCATACCGCGGCAGAGAAATGTTTATGGTTGGCGAGTACTGGAGCAGAGAAGTGGCAAGGCTGACACATTATCTGGATGTGACGCAGCATCGTCTTTCCCTGTTTGATGTTCCGCTTCATTTTCACTTTTATCAGGCGGCGACCTCAAACGGCAATTACGATATGGCGCGGATGTTTGCGGATACGCTGACCGGTATTGATGCGGGACATGCAGTGACTTTTGTGGATAATCACGATACCCAGCCGGGGCAGGCGTTGGTATCTTTTATTCCGGCATGGTTTAAACCGCTTGCCTATGCCATCATTTTATTGCGGGATGCCGGGATTCCCTGTGTGTTCTACGGAGATTATTATGGCATACCCCACGATAATGTCGCGCCGGTGGCGGGGCTTAAAACGTTGCTCAAAATTCGCCAAAACTATGCCTACGGAGCAGAATCGATGTATTTTGACCATGCTTCCGTGGTCGGATTTACCAGGGCTGGGGACGAGGAGCATGAAAATTCCGGCGTTGTGGTGTTGATGACGGACAGTGCCGCCGGAACGAAAAAAATGTGCGCAGGCGGCCGGCTCGCGGGCAGGACAATGGTGGAGGTTTTACACGGCGGCAGCAATATCGTGACGCTAGACGGAGCGGGGTCTGGCGAATTTTCAGTGGCGGGCGGTTCCGTTTCTGTGTGGGTGACAAAAGAAGCCGCGGCGGACCTCTATATCATGTAATAACACTTATTTATGAAAATGGGCGCAAACCATAACCTGCATATATGGCATTGATAAGCCGCCGGAATAATCTTGACACGGAAAAAAGAAAGTATCATAATGATTGCATATGAAAAATCAGGATCAAAAGAGACGAAAGGAAGGACGTGTTGTGATGGATATCAGATTTGTAAAAAGAGAAGTGTTAAAAGAAAAACCGGATCAAAAGAATCTCGGATTTGGCAAGTATATGACAGATTATATGTTCGTGATGGACTGGACGAAGGATGAAGGCTGGAAAGACGCGAGAATCGTTCCGCATGAGCCGATTACATTAGAACCGTCCTGTGTGACGCTGCATTATGCCCAGGAGACGTTTGAGGGGTTGAAAGCGTACCGCACTGCTGAGGGTAAGATTCAGTTATTCCGTCCCGAGATGAACGCGAAGCGTATGATCACATCCAACGAGAGACTGTGTATGCCCGCTTTTCCGGTAGACATGTTTGTGGAGGCAGTGAGAGCGCTGGTGAAAGTGGAGGAGGCGTGGGTTCCCACCGAGCCGGAGACTTCGCTTTATATCCGCCCGTTTATGTTTGCGACAGAGGCGGCGCTCGGCGTCCACATGGCGTCCGCGTACAAGTTTATGGTGATCTGCTGTCCGGTTGGCGCTTACTACGCGGAGGGCATCAATCCGGTGAAGATTCTCGTTGAGGATGAGCTGGTGCGCGCTGTCAAGGGAGGCACCGGTTTTACCAAGTGCGGCGGCAATTATGCGGGCTCGATCTTAGGCCAGGTAAAAGCAGAGAAAATGGGATATTCCCAGGTTTTGTGGCTGGATGGCGAGCAGCGCAAATATGTCGAGGAAGTCGGAACCATGAACATTATGTTTAAGATCGCGGGCGAGATCTATACCGCGCCGATCGAGGGTACTGTTCTTGCGGGAGTGACCAGAGACTCCATGCTTCATTTGCTGCGGGATTGGGGCTATAAAGTAAATGAGACAAGGCTGTCAATCGATGATTTGATGAAAGCCGGGCATGACGGAACACTCGAGGAGGTATTTGGCACGGGGACGGCGGCTGTCATCTCCCCGGTCGGCGAGCTGCGCTATAAAGATGATGTAGTCACAGTCAACGATTTTAAGATCGGCGAGCTGACGCAAAAGCTGTATGACACTCTGACCGGTATACAGTGGGGCAAGATAGAGGACAGATTCGGCTGGACGCAGGAAGTAAAATAAATATGGTATAGGCCGCTCAAAAGGGCTGCCGCATTAAGGATTAAACGGTACCCTAATAGTAAGACACAAAAAAGAGGCTGTGTGGAACTATTAGGGTACTTATTTAAGTTAGACAAGTTTAGTGTTTACATTTTTTGCATAAAATTGTATAGTGGAAACAGTACCTGTAAAATGCAGGAAACCGTGGGGACGGAGACGGTGCAGCATAAGAAATGGAAAGCATATTATAATAAAAGCGGGGATCATGTATGTGTGGAATAATAGGTTATACGGGGACGGAGGATGTCAAAGAGGTATTGTTAAATGCCTTGGAATTATTGGAATACCGCGGCTATGACAGCGCCGGCATTGCGGTGAAAGAGGATGCGCAGACAAAGATATACAAATGCGCAGGGCGGGTAAAAGATCTGCGTCTGATTTGCGAATCAGAAAAGTTCCTGTCGGGATGCGGCATCGGGCATACCCGCTGGGCGACGCACGGCGGTGTCACAGGCACGAACGCCCATCCGCACCGTGTCGGCAATGTGACGCTGGTGCACAACGGTATTATCGAAAATTACAGGGAGCTTGCGGCACACTACGAATTGGAGGAACAGTTAAAGTCTGAGACGGACAGCGAAGTGGTGGCAGCCCTGCTCAATCGCTATTATGAGGGGCAGCCGAACGAGACGATCAAAGAGGTCGTAACCAAGTTAAAAGGTACTTATGCGCTGGTGATTCTGTTTGATGATCAGCCCGGCGTAATCTACTCCGTCCGCAATGTCAGCCCCATCGTGGCGACAATCTGCGACGAAGGTGCCATGCTGGCCTCTGATCTCACTGCCCTTTGCCGGTTTACCAACCGCTATTTCGTCGTGCCGGAAAACTATATTTTGAAGCTCGAAAAGACGAAGCTGACACTCACGGATTTTGCCGGCCGCGAGGTGGAGCCGGAGTTTTTGACCGTTGACTGGGAGCTAAACAGCGCGGGTAAGAACGGATATCCGTTTTATATGGAAAAAGAAATCATGGAGCAGCCGGATGCTATTACGCGGACGATCGAGAGCAGAATCACTGGCGGACTGCCGGATTTTAGCGCCGAGGGGATACCCGACAGTCTGTTCACGGACTGCGAGCGCATCACGATCGTTGCCTGCGGAACCGCCATGCACGCAGGTCTCGTGGCACAGGCGCTGGTCAAATCCATACTCCATATGCATATTGAAGTGGAAATGGCGTCAGAGTTTATGTATTCTGATCCGGTGATTGACAAAAAGACCTTGGTCATCGCCGTATCACAGTCGGGAGAGACGATCGATACGCTCGAGGCGCTAAAATATGCCAAGCGCCGAGGGGCAAAGTGCCTTTCCATTATCAATGTCAAGGGTTCCTCCATCGCCCGCGAGAGCGATTATGTGCTCTACACGGATGCGGGGCCGGAGATCGCGGTGGCGAGCACGAAAGCATACACGACGCAGTTGGCGGTATTCTATCTGCTGGTGGCGAAGATGGCGTTTAGCAGAGGTATCTTTGGCACGGAGGATACACAGAGCTTTGTTCGCGAATTGCAGCGCACGCCGGATGCGATCAAAAAAGTCCTCGAGAAGCGCAGGGAGATTCATGTGCTGGCGGGGAGAGTGTTGGACGCCAAAGATTTATTTATGATTGGCAGGGGCTTAGATCACTCTATTTTGCTGGAGGGTTCCCTAAAATTAAAGGAAGTCTCTTACATTCACTCGGAAGCGTACGCATCCGGTGAACTAAAGCACGGTCCGATCGCGCTGATCACACAAAATACGCCGGTGGTGGCCGCAGTGACGCAGGAAAAACTGATGGCTAAGGAGATCTCCAATATCAAAGAAGTGAAGTCGCGCGGTGCGGATGTTGTCGTATTCATCAAAGGCGCCATCGCGGAGAGTCTGCAAGGCGAATATCCGTCCTTTGTTCTGCCGGATATGAGAGATGAGTACATGGTTATGCCTGCGTCTGTGGCATTGCAGCTTCTGGCTTACTATGTTTCTTCCGATAAAGGTTTTGATGTGGATAAGCCAAGAAATCTGGCAAAAGTGGTCACTGTCGAGTAAGAGTGGCATAAAGATTGAAATAGTTGTCAAATTTCCGGGCTTTCCCGCATATTCTATTAAGAAGAATCATAGGAAAGTCTATTCATAATATGCAGAATCTAAGATATGCACAATCGGACAACGTGGATCAGGGGGAGTTAAAGGTACTGGTGACGCAGAGGGCGAACAACCAGCCCATTCCAAATGCGCGGATTACGATTTCATACACCGGAGATCCGCAGAGCACAATAGAGGAGGTGGAGAGCAATTCGTCAGGCATGACGGATACCGTGACGCTTGCGACACCACCCCTGGAATATTCGATGGAGCCAAGCGAGAATCAGCCGTTCTCCCAGTATACGATACAGGTCAGAGCCGAAGGCTACCGCCCGGTCTCCGTGACGGGAGCCGAGCTGTTTTCCGGGCAGCTTGCCTTACAGCCGATCCGCATGGAGCAGGACGAGGCGGTGACGAACGCCAACAACGATATCGTGATACCGTTCAATACGTTGTTTGGCGATTTCCCGCCTAAAATTGCCGAGTCGGAGATCAAACCGATCGATGAGACCGGGGAGATTGTGCTCAGCCGTGTGGTAATCCCGGAGTATGTGATCGTACACGACGGACCGCCCTCTGACAGTGCGGCGAGGGACTATTATATCCGCTATCGGGATTACATCAAGAATGTAGCCTCCAGCGAAATCTACGCGACATGGCCAGACTCTACCAAGCGGGCCAATATTTTAGCGATCATGTCTTTTACCTTGAACCGGGTCTACACGGAGTGGTATCGCAATATGGGGTATTCTTTTACGATCACCACGTCCACGGCATTTGATCAGAAGTTTGTCTATGGCAGAAACATTTTTCAGAGTATTTCCAATATAGTGGATGAAATCTTTCAAAATTACCTTTCCAGGCCCAATGTCAGACAGCCGATCCTGACACAGTACTGCGATGGCCAGCGCGTGACCTGCAGTAATTGGCTGAGCCAGTGGGGCAGCAAATATCTGGGTGACCAGGGATATAACACGATCGATATCCTGCGCTATTATTATGGCAGCAATATGTATATCAACACGGCCGAGGAGATTTCCGGCGTGCCGGCTTCCTGGCCGCGCGTAGATTTGACCGTGGGTTCGACGGGAGAGAAAGTCATGCAGATGCAGGAACAGCTGGCGCGGATATCCCGCTCTTATCCCGCGATTCCGACCATCACTCCGGACGGCATCTTCGGACCGGCTACCAGGGAGGCGGTCGAGAAGTTTCAGTCGGTATTTGGACTTCCGGTGACAGGGGTCGTGGATTATCGGACATGGTACAAAATATCCGAGATCTATGTCGCGGTGACAAGAATCGCGGAGTTGGTTTAGTGCGCGAAGATATCATTTTGAGAAAGTGCAGCGCAAATCGCCCGTGAAAAGAGATCACCCATGCAACATTTTTTAGCGTTTGCATATGCTAAGAGTGAAGTTATCTCTAAGGAGTGGAGAGCGTTGGATTATAATCAGGAACAATTTTTTCGGGCGCAGGTTGAAATCCCGAAAATGCCTTTTTATATGAGTTATCCCATGCAGAATCTTTATCTGACGGAAATGGAATACGAAAAAGATATGGAACGAATGAAAGAATTGTATCCAAGGGAAACACGTCAGATATTAGAGGTGGTAGAAGAGGAATGTGACAAGATGGAATATGAGGGAAGCCTCATGTTCGACGAATATCCTGACAAACTGATGTTGGAGATGGTGGTAGACCGTATTTATCAGAATGTGGCGGGAAAGGAGCCAGAATTGGAAGCGGAGCAGTATTGGGGCGGTATGAGGCCGCCGGGAAATAATCCGCCGCCTCCGCCGCCAGGACACAGACCACCGCCTCCGCCAGGACACAGACCGCCGCCAAGGCACGATCCGTTGCGGTCGTTAATCGGCGTACTGTTAAATAACGAAATGTTTCGGAGAAGATGCCGGCACAGAAGATGCAGACGTTGGTGGTAAATAAATTTTCTACGATATAGAGTACGACATGACCCTGGCCGGCGCAGTTATGGGCCGGCCGGGTCATGTGAACAGTAAGGTTGGGAGTAACAGTTCAGCCTGCAACTGCGCACTTGCTGCGCAGTTGGCGGCCAGTAATATCAAATAAACAAAGAATTCCGACCCTTTGCCGCAGGCAAACTTTAAATGGGGCGGATTCAGTAATAGTGAAGCCGCAGGCTGAACTGTTAAGGTTGGGAGGCAGTAATTGTCTAAGGGAATTATAAAAGCAGCCGTTTTGGCGCTTACATTTGTGTTTTCGATCATCTTGTTTACCGGGATGATGAATCATTCAAACGAAGATCTGACGACAGAGATGGCGGAAGCGACGCTGCCGGTGATTACGCTGTATGAGAATGGGACAGCCATTAATGAGCTGCACGGTTATTCGGTGGAGATGGATGCGGCATTTATGCGCGATACGATCACACCGATTGCCGAGGATCGGATACTGCCCATTACTGTGCAGACATTCGATGCGCATGTGGACGGAATCACATATGAGATCAGGAGCCTTGACGCCGTTCGTCTGATTGCGGATGCTAAGACGGCGTCTTTCGATGTCAAAAAGGGGCAGGTGAGCGCAGAGCTTAAGATTCAAAATCTCCTCGAGGAGGACAAGGAGTATCTGCTGATCATCAAACTGGAGATCGGTGACAAGACCGTCTATTACTATACAAGGATTATGGAATCCACGCGGGGGAATGTGGCTGAATGTGTGCAGTTTGCACTGGATTTTAACCGGACAACCTTTAATGATGAGACGGTCGGCACGCTGGCTACTTACATGGAGAAGATGACGGACGACAATACCTCGCTGCATTTTGTGTCGTTAAATTCTTCCTTAAAGCAGATCGGCTGGGCTGATTTTAAGGGGGAGAAGCGGACGGAACCGGTGCCCTCGATCAAAGAAATGACGGATACCTACAACGTGATCTGTTTAGAATATGTTTTGTCGAGTATCGGGGAGAACGGCGAGATCGAGTATTATAATGTGGAAGAATACTATCGGGTCCGCTATACGGAAAACCGCATGTATCTTTTGAATTTTGAACGGACGATGGAGCAGATTTTCCGCGGGGAAAATAACCATATTTTTGAAAATCAGTTGTTTTTAGGAATACGTTCTGACGACATTGAATATAAATCTAATGAGACAGGCACCTGTGTTGCTTTTGTGCAGGAGGGGGAACTGTGGTCTTATCACCAGACTGAAGCCACACTGGCTAAGGTGTTTAGTTTTCGCGGCTATGAGGGGATTGAGGGCCGTGAAAATTATGGTGAGCACGACATTAAAATTGTGCGTGTGGACGAAAACGGAAGTGTGGATTATATTGTTTACGGCTACATGAATCGTGGAATTCATGAGGGACAGGTCGGAATCATGGTCTACCACTATGACAGTACTTCAAACACCAACGAGGAGGAAGTTTTTATTCCATCCACCCGCTCTTTTGAGGTGATGCGTTCGGAGTTGGGACAGTTGATGTATGTCAATGAAGCCGGCGAATTGTTCTTGATGGTCGACGGCAGTATCTACGGTATTGATTTGCAGAGCTTAAAGGTGCGGGAGCTGGTAAAAGGCTTGCGCGACGATGAGTATGCGGTTTCTGCGTCCAACGGGGTGGCTGCCTGGTGCAAAAAAGAAGAGGCAGGCGGCGCTTCTGTGATTCATATCATGCGGCTATCGGATGGAACGACAAGCGATATAGTGGCCGCAAACGGGGAAGAGGTACAGCCGCTCGGATTTATGGGCGAGGATTTTGTCTATGGCATTGCGCATCAGAGCGATATCGCTTTTGATGCTGCCGGCAACCGCATCTTTCCGATGTATCAGGTGCGGATTATGGATGTGACGCAGGAAGAGCCGATGCTGCTAAAGTCATATCAGAAAAACGGTTACTTTATAGCGGGGATTGACATTGACGGATACACGATGTATCTGGAACGCATCCAGTATAACGGTACGTCCTATGTGGAAGCAGACCTAGACATGATCATGAATCGGGAGGGTGACGGCAGCCCCGTAGTTTCCGTTTCCACAGTGGCGGTGGAGGTGAAAGAAACCGTACACAAGATTATTTTGCCGGAGACCTCCCAGACAAAAGCGCCAAAGCTGCTGACCCCCAAAGAAACAATTTTGGAAAACGACAGGACAGTTGTGCTAAAAGAGGACAAAGCACTGCGCCGCTATTATGTCTACGTCAAGGGAGATGTCATCTGTGCGACCGATAATGTCACAGAGGCGATCAAAGAAGCAAACGACAATATGGGCGTCGTGATTGCAGAAGATTTATCGTACGTCTGGAAGCGCTCGAGGAAGTCGGCGCAGGCGCAGATCATGGATGTGGCAAAGGAAGATGCTTCCGTGGGCGGCATTGCGCTCTGCCTGAATACCATGCTTTTGAACGAGGGAATCAATATCAATGTGGACGCGTTGATCGCGGGCGGTGAAACGCCAAAATCCATTCTCACTAATACCATGAAGGATGCGGTTGTCTATGATCTGACGGGCTGCGATGTCGAGGAGGTACTATATTATGTGAGTTGTGGCAGTCCAGTGTTCGCCATGAAAGGGGCACAAGAGCCGATGCTGATTTTGGGTTACGACGCCAGCAATATCATCGTATATGATCCGGGCCGCGGAAGTGTTTACCGCAAATCCATCGAGAACGCGCGGGAAGAATTCGAGTTGGCGGGAAACATTTATTTTACCTATATAACTAAATAAAATTGCATAAAAACCGCGTAAAATAAATGTTTTTTTGTCCAAGTTTAACATATTTTACTTCAGGGTATTGCAAAATATAAGTTTATAGGGTATATTTTGTTAGATGATTTTTGTTTGATAGAAGGAAGTGGAATAAGATGAGTAAAAAAGAAGTAATTATTTCAAATGTTTCCGAGAAGCACAATAATCCGATTGCCGAATTAGTTCAGGTAGCCTGTCATTTTGACAGTGATATTACCTTAGAGAGTGACAACAGAAGAATAAATGCCAAGAGCATTATGGGTATTATGGCTTTTAATCCTTCTATGGGAATGACAGTGAATATTATTGCAGACGGAAGCGATGAGCAGGAAGCGTTAATGGCAATGGAAAAGTTTTTAGTATGTTAATAGTTTAATTTTAGGAGGTCTCATAATGAGAAAGAAAACGGCTGCAAACGCAGCAGAAAACGAAGCAGCAATTGTAACAGCTAATGGGGAGTCATCGCTTGCAGAGTCAACAGAGACAGTAAACGAACAGGCAGCGGAGAAAAAGGGGGCGGCCAAATCTACAACTGAGAAAAAGAAACCAGGCAGACCGGCCGGAAAGACGACGGCAAAAGAGACAAAAGGTGAGTTAAAGCCAGAGCTTTTCCTTCAGTTCCAAAATAAAGAGGCTGTTATGGAGGAGGCGATTCAGGCTGCCAAAGATCAGTACGTTGCAGCCGGGCACAGAGTATCTTCTATCAAATCACTTCAGGTATACTTTAAACCAGAAGAAAATGCCGCATACTATGTCATTAATCAGAAATTTGCCGGTAAAGTTAAGTTATTTTAAAGCACATCGCATCCGACGCAATACCGCAGACAGCGGCGCTTTTTCTGGCGGCTGTTTCGGTGTAAAAAAGGGAGATGAACATGAAGTTCATCTCCCTTTTTGCACCCTGCGCGGCGGGCAGTGGGAAAGGCGCTTCCCTACCTGGGCGCAAGGTGGCTTAGGATAAACAGTTTTAAGACTGCTGCTCGGCCTTGTATCTGGTGACAAATCTTTGAATCCTGTCATAGGGGTCGAGCAGGTTGCTGATCGAAGTGTCATGGTTTAAGGTGTCAATGATATATGCAATATACTTACTCATATCACAGCTGATGTAATATGGCTTGGACAAAAGCTCCGGCGTCTGGTAGGTGAGGTTTGTGGTGACAACCTTGTAGATGATGCCGTCTTTCACTGCCTGATCAAAAGCGGCAAAACCGTTTGTGAACAGACCGAACGTTGCCACGACAAAAATGCGGCCTGCCTTTCTCTTTTTCAGTTCGGTGGCGACGTCGATCATACTCTCGCCGGATGAAATCATATCGTCGATGATGATGACATCTTTGCCCTCCACGGAAGCACCCAAAAATTCATGTGCCACGATGGGGTTTCTTCCATCGACAATCTTGCTGAAGTCGCGGCGTTTGTAGAACATTCCCATATCGAGTCCGAGCACATTGGCAAGATAGATCGCGCGGTTGGTGCCGCCCTCGTCCGGGCTGATAATCATCATATGTTCGGCGTCGATCGTTAAATCTTTTACGTTGTTTAAGATGCCTTTGACAAATTGGTAGACCGGCTGTACCGTCTCGAAGCTCTTGAGCGGAATGGCGTTGGAAACACGCGGGTCGTGCGCGTCAAAGGTGATAATATTTTCTACGCCCATATTGATCAGCTCCTGAAGCGCAAGCGCACAGTCTAAAGACTCGCGTGCGGAGCGCTTATGCTGGCGGCTTTCGTACAGGAAAGGTATGATGACGGTGATGCGTTTTGCCTTCCCCCCCACGGCGGCGATAATACGTTTTAAATCCGCGTAATGGTCATCCGGTGACATATGATTCTCATGACCGCATACCGTGTATGTGAGGCTGTAATTGGTGACGTCTACCATCAGATACAGATCACTGCCGCGCACAGACTCTTTGATAACGCCTTTGGCCTCCCCGGTTCCGAAACGTGGAACGGAAGTCTCGATGATATAAGAGTCGCGCCGGTAATCTTTAAACGCAAAATCGTCTGCGTGCTGGTGCTGCCTCTTTTCCCGCCAGCCGACCAGATAGCGGTCTACTTTTTGACCGAGTTCCTGACAGCTTTTGAGCGGAATCAAACCAAGAACCCCATCGGGAAGTGTTTCCAGTTTCATTTCATCATTTGGCATGAATAAATTCCTCCATAATTTGTAATGAACTTACCAGTTCGTTTATGTATCTTATGTTCAACAGATTGCTCTGATTGAATACACAGTAAAACCATTATGCATGGCGCTTTAAAATGCGGATATCGGCGCCGAACAGCTTGATGAGCGTATAGTTGCTTGATATGCGGGAAAGTATCCGTTCCGAATACAGGCCAGCCAACTGGTTCATGCCCAGATTGGTGGAAATGATCGTGGATTTTTTTCTCAATATCCGTTCATTGATGCACAAAAACAACTGCGAGGTGGTAAATGAATTGGAAACTTCCGTTCCCAAATCGTCGATAATCAAAAGATCGCACTCAAAAATGTTTTTGTGAGCGGCGATCGCTTCCGCCTCCTTATCAAATACACCCCTGCTTAATATATCAAATAATTGGAACGCCGTAAAGTAAATAACCGAATGTCCGCTCTCTAACAGCTCCTTTGCGACACAATTGGACAAAAAGGTTTTGCCGGTTCCGGTGTCGCCGTAAAAATAGAGGTTGGAAAAACGGACGTCAAAGTTTTTAATGAAGTCTAAGCATTTGGCAACCGCCTCTTTGGCCGTAGCGAGCGAGGACATGCCGTTCGCCGGGTTGACGTCGGCATCGGAATAATAGTCAAACGTCAGCGCCTTAAAATTTTCAACCGCCAATATTTCGCGAATATTCGACTGGGTATAAACCAGATCTATCTCCGCCTGTACGAAACAATGACAGCGCTTTCCGTCAATCAAACCCCTGTCCTTACAGGCAGGACAGGTATAGGGAACGTCAAGGTAATCGGCGGGAATATCCGATGCCGCCAAAAGAGCGCTGCGTTCCTTACGGCATCGCGCCAACTGTTCTTTCAGTGCGCCAAGCGCCGCTGTGTCCCCGTCAAGCAGACGGCGCGCCTGCCTGACAGACAGCGAGGCGATGTTGTCTTCAATCTCGCGCAGTTTTGGATATTTGGCGCACACCTCGTCAAAGCGCTTTTTCTGCAGTTGGTTGGCGCGCATCCGCCGGGCATCGTATCCCCGCATGATGGCGTCATATTGTGTGTTGCTTAACGGCATAAATTACCTCGTTTCTGGAACATATAAGAAAACTGCTCAGTGCGCGTCCGTCGTCAGGAGCATTTTCTCCAACTGCTCATAATCATAGGAGCGCTGCGGAAAATTGTTAAAACGATTTTTGGGCGCGGCAGTGACGGTCGGAGCGGATTTTTTACGGTTCGTAAAAGCCGCGTCCAGCTTTGTGATGTCGTCTAAGGTGTGCACGGCGTGCTTTTTCCAGTTGGCTAATATGGAATCCGTATATTCAAAACTGGGCTGGTGAATGGCGCTCATCGTGCGCTTACATGCCGTCTGTATCAATTCGTTTGTAAAGCCGTAAGTCGTTTTCCATTTGTTGATAAAAGCCGTCTCGGAGGGAACTAGGTTTCTACCGCTGATGCCAAAGGCTTTCTGGACAGAGAAATAGGTCTGGCTGTGGGCGGCGCTGCTTTGCTTTGCCTCCTCCACCGTGCGGATGTTGCTGTCGGCCCAGTTTAAGGCCGTTTTTTCTATGTAGTGAATACTGGTGCGCCCTTTGGAGACGCAGTATTCGATCAGGTATTCGATCAGCTCAGCCGAAAAATGAAGCCCGTCGTAGAGATAGAGCAGCGTGTTGATATCCGTGGAGCTGAGCGTGCGCCCCAGATAGCGTTCCGTGATAAAAAGAAGCTCAGCTACCGTATCCTGTCCCCGGAACATTGCGATGTCATCGGGCGTATACTGCTTTTTGGACGGGGCTGTGCTCTCTT
The DNA here is from genome assembly GCA_910584215.1 of uncultured Roseburia sp. GTDB lineage: Bacteria > Bacillota > Clostridia > Lachnospirales > Lachnospiraceae > Roseburia. The sequence continues at coordinate 42,769 of CAJTYI010000010.1, forward strand.
TCGTGCCTACGGGTATAGCGATGGTTGTCTGAATCTCCGCTGGGGGCATGTCCGTAGCAGACGGTGTATGCGGCCGGTCCTGGGATTCAAGCAGGTGTATGCCGATGATCGCTTCCTTTTCGTCATACTCTAACCGCAGCAGATGCATCCGCTCCCAGTAACTGAGCGCGCGCTTTACGTCTTTCTCCGTGTGCTCAAATTTGTCTGCGATCGAAGAGAGAGAGAACGTCGGGGACGGCTTTCCCATCAGGCGCAGCAGATAGAGATAGATTTTTACAAACTCCCCGTTGGCGTCCGCCATATAGTTGTCAATGAAAATATTGGAAACGCTGGTGACAGATGTTTGCCTGTCGCTGTGCAGAGTGATCTCTCCCATAAGTGGTTACCTTCCTACCTTTAAGTTTTGGTGAAATCGTGATTCGCCGGTTTCAAACTCGGTGAAATTATAGCACAGCTTTGCCAAATTGAGAAGAGATATTTTTTGAAAAATCCCGTCAATCCGCAATCCATGACGGTGTTCGGAGCTCTGTTGATAATGTGGATAAAGCGCACAAAACCGTGTGGCTGTTGAAATAAAAATCCACATCAGACGGTGGAGGTTTTTTCCAGCGCAAATGTGGATAGTGTGGATAACTTAGTGGGTAAGCAGATGTTCGCCCACGTTTACAATGTCTCCGGCTCCCATAGTTATCAACAGGTCACCGTGCATACATTTTTTTCTTAAAAATGTTTCGATTTCTTCAAAAGTAGGAAAATAGTAACACTCTTTTCCCTGTTCCTGCAGCTTGTGCAAGAGATCAAGGGCATGGATGCCGTATGTGTTCTGCTCCCGTGCCGCGTAGATATCGGTCAGCACAACAAGATCTGCTTGCGAGAGAACACGGGCGAAATCATCGAGAAAAGCTGCGGTTCTCGAGTAGGTGTGGGGCTGGAACACCAGAAGAAGCCGTTTGTGGGGGTATTTTTGGGCGGCTGCCAAAGTGGCGGCAATTTCCGTCGGATGGTGTGCGTAATCATCCACGATCGTGACACCGTTCCAGACGCCTTTTTGCTGAAAGCGCCGATCGGCTCCGCCAAAGCGATACAGGCCGTCTATAATGGCTTCTTTGGGAAGAGCAAGCTCTGTGGCAAGCGCGATGGCAGACAGGGCGTTGCACACGTTGTGCAGGCCGGGAACCTGCAGGGAGACGTTAAAAAGAGGGGTGTCGCCGTGCATTGCGGTAAACGTTGGACATGCCCGCTCATCAAATCTAATGTCCGCCGGATGGTACGCACAGGCGTCGGTCAGCCCGAACGTTACGGTACGGGCGGGCAGGCCGTCAAGCAGCTCCTGGTGGCGCGCCACCTCCCCGTTGATAAAAATGACCCCGTCTTCCTTAGTGTTTGCGGCAAAGCGGCGAAATGACGCGCGGATATCTTCCAGATCATGGAAAAAATCAAGATGCTCTGCCTCGATATTGAGAATAATGCTGTACTTGGGATAAAAATGCAGGAAACTGTTGGTGTATTCACAGGCTTCCGATACGAAAATATCGGAGGAGCCGACGCGCAGATTGCCGTCTAACGCTTTTAAAATGCCGCCGACCGTGATGGTGGGGTCGGAATCTGCGGCAAGTAGAATGTGGGAGATCATAGAGGTTGTGGTAGTCTTGCCGTGCGTGCCGGCGACGGCGATGGAATTCTTATAATTGTCCATGATCTGGCCTAACAGCTCAGCTCTGCTCATCAAAGGAAGATTATGCTCCCGCGCTTTTGCGAACTCCGGGTTATCCTCATGAATGGCCGCGGTGTAGACGACAAGGTCAATCTCTTCGGTGATATTTTCGGCGCTCTGTCCGTAAAAAACTTTCACGCCTTTTTGTGCGAGGCGGCGTGTCAAGTCGGTTTCCCTGGAATCGGAGCCCTGGACGGTGAAATGTTCGGCGAGCAGGATCTCCGCAAGTCCGCTCATGCTGATGCCGCCGATGCCGATAAAGTGAATATGTATGGGATGATGAAAATGAATCTGATACATGGTGCTCTCCGTTTCTGTGAAAGGATCTCTCCTATTCTTTCATAATAAACTGCGTTTTTATTTGAGTCATATAATCTATTATACATTGCGCATGGGTATTTGCAAATTATTTCGCGCAAAAAATATTGTGTTTTTGTGATATTTTTTCGACAGCCTTTGTGAAAAGTAAAAAGAAAGCATCTTAATAGCAAAATGTTTTCTGTGCTGTCGAAATTTTGTCTAAATTGACGAAAAATAGGAAAAAAGATGCGCTATATTGTGAAAAAATGATATACAGCCGGGTAAGTTTATGCTATAATGGATATACAAAAAGAGATAACTAGAACATGACGAGAGGTGATGGACGTGGTTAGAAAAGAAATGATAGCGATGTTGTTGGCAGGCGGGCAAGGCAGCCGCTTAGGAGTGCTTACAGCGAAAGTCGCTAAACCGGCGGTTGCTTTTGGAGGCAAATACCGTATCATAGATTTTCCTCTGAGCAACTGTATTAATTCCGGTATAGATACAGTTGGCGTGTTGACGCAGTATCAGCCCCTGAGGCTGAATTCTCATATCGGGATCGGTATTCCGTGGGATTTGGATCGCAACAGCGGCGGTGTCTCGGTGCTTCCGCCGTATGAGAGGAGTGTAAACAGCGAGTGGTACACTGGCACGGCCAATGCGATCTTTCAGAATATGGATTACATGGAGAGTTACCACCCGGAGTATGTGCTTATTTTGTCGGGCGATCATATCTACAAGATGGATTATGAGGTCATGCTTGACTTTCACAAGGAGAACAACGCCGATGTGACAATCGCGACTATGCCCGTGCCGCTTGAGGAGGCAGGCCGCTTCGGTATTGTGATCGCAGATGAAAATAAAAAGATTGAGGAGTTCGAGGAAAAGCCCGAACATCCCCGCAGTAATCTGGCCTCTATGGGTATTTATATTTTCAGCTGGGATGTGTTAAAGGAAGCGCTCTTTGCGATGAAAGACCAGAGCGGGTGCGATTTTGGCAAGCATATCATTCCCTATTGCCATGAAAAAGGACAAAGGCTGTTTGCCTATGAGTACAACGGCTACTGGAAAGACGTTGGTACGCTCGGCTCTTACTGGGAAGCCAATATGGAGCTCATCCATCTGATTCCGGAGTTCAATCTTTACGAGGAATACTGGAAAATCTACACAAAGAGCGATATTATTGAGCCGCAGTATTTGTCGGCAGATTCCGTGGTGGAGCGCTGTATCATCGGTTCAGGGTCAGAGATTTACGGCGAGGTGTACGGATGTGTGATCGGAGCGGGCGTCACCATAGGAAAAGGTACTGTGGTGAGAGATTCGATCATCATGAAAGATACCCGCATCGGCGACAATGTTGTCATTGACAAATCCATTATTGCAGAGAACTGCCGAATCGGAAACAATGTCACCCTTGGCGTTGGCGACGAAGTGCCAAACAAGCTCAATGAAAGCGTTTATTCGTTTGGGCTCGTGACCGTCGGTGAAGATTCCGTTATCCCCGACGGCGTGTCGGTCGGTAAGAATACAGCGATATCGGGCGTCACGGAGCAGGCGGATTACCCGAATGGCATTTTGGCAAGCGGCGAAGCAATTATTAAGGCAGGTGACTAAATATTATGAAGGCAGTAGGTATTATTTTGGCTGGCGGTAACAACAGCCGTATGCAGGAATTGTCCCACAAGCGTGCAATTGCGGCGATGCCGGTGGGAGGAAGTTACCGCAGTATAGATTTTGCGCTCAGCAACATGAGCAACTCTCATGTGCAGACGGTAGCGGTGCTGACGCAGTACAGTGCGCGCTCCCTAAACGAACATCTTAGTTCCTCCAAATGGTGGGATTTCGGACGAAAGCAGGGCGGATTGTATGTGTTTAATCCGACTGTCACCGTCGATAACAGCTGGTGGTACCGGGGAACAGCGGATGCCATGTATCAGAATATCAGTTTTCTAAAACAGCGCCATGAACCCTATGTGATTATCACAAGCGGCGACTGTGTTTACAAAATTGATTACAACAAGATACTCGATTATCATATCGATAAGAAAGCGGATGTCACGGTCGTCTGCAAGGATATGGACAAGGGTATGGATGTGAGCCGGTTTGGCGTGGTGCGCATGAACGAAGACGCGAGGATTATTGAGTTTGAAGAGAAACCGATGGTGTCGCAGTCCAACACGATTTCCGCAGGCATCTATATCATGCGGCGTCGGCAGCTGATTGAGATGTTAGAGCGCAGCGCCGCGGAGAACCGCTGGGACTTTGTGACGGATATCCTGATACGTTACAAGAACATGAAGCGCATCTATGGCTATAAGATGCAGGAGTATTGGAACAACATAGCCACGGTGGAATCTTACTATCAGACGAACATGGATTTCCTCAAGCCGGAGGTGCGCAACTATTTCTTCCGCGATGAGCCAAAGATCTATTCCAAGGTGGATGATCTGCCGCCGGCAAAATATAATGTCGGCTCGGACATCCGCAACAGTCTGATTGCCAGCGGCTGTATTATCAACAGCAAAGTGGAGAATTCCATATTATTTAAGAAAGTATTCGTTGGCAAAAATTGTGTCATTAAAAATTCTATTATTTTAAATGATGTATATATTGGCGATAACACACACATTGAAAACTGCATCGTAGAGAGCCGTGATACATTAAAAGCAAATACTTACTATTGCGGCGACAATGGTATCAAGATTGTATTTGAGAACAACGCGAGATACGTTTTATAATACAAATATAATTTACCTGGCCATGAGGGGATTCGTCGTGAATAGGCGCAAATCAAAGCGTGCCAAGGTTGAGTATCATCGACCTATGAGAAAGCATGTAATGCGAAAGGAGATAATTCGACATGCAGATTACAGATGTGAGAATCAGAAAAGTGGAAAAAGAGGGAAAAATGAAAGCGGTGGTATCGATTACCCTGGATGAAGAGTTTGTGGTACACGATATCAAGGTGATTGAGGGAGAAAAAGGGCTTTTCATTGCTATGCCGAGCCGTAAAGCTTCCGATGGAGAATATCGCGACATTGCCCATCCGATTAATTCGGCCACGAGGGAGAGAATACAAAATCTGATTCTCGAAAAGTATGAGGAAACGACAAGCATGGACGAGGCAGAAAATTAAAGACATAGAAAAGGGGAACCATGGTACAGGGATGTGCCGGTTCCCTTTTTCTATGCCGCAGGTAACGATTCAGCCGCGGGCTATATAGTTACGAAATCCGGCGCATTTTTAAACAAAAAGCTTGTAATATCACCAAAATTTTGTAAAATAAGAAATAGGCTTCACAGCAACGATATGCCGCAAAGGCGGCGGAATGAGAGGAAGATTGAAAATTAAAATTTTCAATCGAGATTTGTGTCTGCGCGCTGCAAAGCCATAATGGCTTACACAAACTCGATATGCGCAAAAAGCAGCGCAGAAATGGAGAAATCATGAAAGATTTAAAAGCAGTGATCTTAGCGGCGGGAAAGGGAACCCGCATGAAATCAGATCTGCCAAAAGTGGTACATACAATCGAAGATAAATGTCTGGTCGATTATGCGATCGACGCGGCGATCGGCGCGGGCGCGCAGGAGATCTGCCTGGTCGTTGGCTATAAATACGAGATCGTGCACGAGCGTATCGCGCATCAGGAGGTCACATTTGTGCTGCAGGAACAACAGCTTGGCACAGGGCACGCGGTCAAATGTGCCAGGGACTTTCTCGGAGAGAGCGGCAGCACGATGATTTTGTTTGGCGATACCCCGCTGATTACAGCCGATACCCTGCGGCGGCTTAGCGATTACCATGAACAGCACGGCAATGCGGTGACGGTGTTGTCGGCTATGGCAGACGACCCGACCGGCTATGGCAGGATCATCCGTGATCAAAATGGATTATTTGTAAAGAGTGTAGAACACAAGGATGCCAGTGAAAAAGAGCGCGCCTCCCACGAGATTAATTCCGGCATGTACATTTTTGATACCAAAGCATTGCGCGAAGCATTAGAACAGATCACGCCAAATAACGCGCAGGGAGAATATTATCTCCCCGACACGCTCACCATAATAAAAGAAAAAGGGCTGAAAGTCGACGCCTTTGCGCTGGAGGATGCGGAAGATATCACCGGTGTCAATGATAGGGAGCAGTTGAAAGCGGCGGCTGAAGTGATTCGCCGCAGACAGCAATGATGTATAAGTTATGAGCCATTGTTTTGATTGAATAAGTATTACTATGTGTTGCATATTTATTCTGTCATAAACTTCTAAAAACTTTTTCTTTTTCACAAGGTAAATACGGCCATTCATCGTGAGTTGGCGTCACAGTCTCTGATTTTTTCTGAATGGAACAAATGCCAGAGGTTCTAAGCGTGC
>CAJTYI010000011.1 GCA_910584215.1 uncultured Roseburia sp.
GGTTACTCCTTATACTACATATAAGAAGTGTACGTCTGTCTTTCGACAGCCTGAAATCTCTTTTCGGTTCTCTGTTTCAGAAAACCGCACAATCATCAAAGTGATTATGTTTTAGAATCTTTCAAGGTTTGTTCACTGTTCAGTTATCAAGGTTCGTTGCATTTTTCAAAGCCACTGTTCATGGCTTGTCTGTCTTGCTAACAGCTTGTTTACTATACCACGTTGCAGATCATTTGTCAACAACTTTTTTTAATTATTTTTGCTTCATAATATATAGCAGATGCTCTCTCAATCTACTGCCTATGTAAGCAATGATCTCTGCGGTCAGCTTATTTATAATAGCACCCGTTGGACAGAATGTCAATATTTGTTTTTCACTTTCTAAAAAGAAAGTTTTTTGTCATTTTTTGGCTATAATTGCGCAGACAATTTCCGCTATCCTGAACAGCAACCATTTTCGTTCGATCTACGCAGTGTTTGTATATAAAAAAGATCACAGCATGCGATACAAAAAAATCAACACTACATTGTTATTATACAGATAGGTCAAAATTCGATTTTGAGAAATCAGGCCAATCATGGTCCTGCCCAGCTCGCTGCCGGCGCACAGCGCCGTAATCCCAAACAGCGTCCAGACTAACAGCAGGGCATAAACTGCACCCGCAGCTACTCCAAGGTATTTGTTGACACCGCGCAATATCGGTATTCTTGACACAATTCCCAGTATATGGGCGATTAAAGATACCACGAGTGCCGCAAAAATCCAAGTCAGCAGCGTCGCAATCCCTTTCACTGTAAATGTCGCAAGGCTCTGCGCGATGTTGGAATACACACCCCCCTGCGCTAAAAACTCATTCGCTGTGTCGGAAGAAAAATCAACAATATTCTCTAGAAGCGATTCCGGCACCTTTATCCCCATTGCCTCTAACTGCTGCATTTCACTCTGCGACGCCGTATCCAAGTGCTGTTGGCCTGCCTGCTCCACGCTCTCCTGCAGCCTGTCCTCAAACTGTTCTACCAACAGCGTATAGAGCCCTGTATGATTCGTCAAATAATCATTGACGTAAGGCGTTCCCACAGACACAATCGCCAGCATAATGGCCCAGGAAACCACGGCGTAGACCATACGCAGCAGCCCTTTGCGGTATCCTTTGTAAAGACAATAAAAGAATAGCAATGTGATTACAATAAAAAGCCAGTTCATCCGTTTCTTTCCTCTCTCTTCCTGTGTTCCTATTTCAGGCGTACATTCTTTGTCTCCCCGCTCAGGATAAATGTATAATGAAGTCCCGTCATGCCGGGAAGTATCTGGTACAACGTTTCATCAAAATCGGCATGAAATTTGTATATGCCTCTGCAAGTGTAAATATCACAGCTATTCTCACTGCGAATACAGATTTCCCCGCTCGAGAGCAATCCAATGTCTGTATAGTCCATCTCAATATCATGCTCCATCAGGACGGTTCCCCCCTCATCATAGACGGTCAAATGATGCCCGGCCGACTCCTGACTGTTCATCGACACCACGCCGATATATCTGGTATCGTAGAAAATACTTTTCGCCTGCTGTGCAAGCGGAATTTCCAATGTTACCTGTGGGTTCTGCGTCCCCTCAAATATCATAATCTCCGTATCGGCCAGCGCAATCATACGGTCTTTGGATAAAAACGTGATCTCCGGCACTACCAGATCGGCAAATGAAGTGGCCCCGACCAAATGATCCGCGACATTTTGCCCTACCGAACCGAAATTGTAAAATGCAATTGTCGTCTTTACATTACCGTCATTAAAATCCAGCATAGAAACTGCGAGTTTAAGCGCGTCATAGGACAGTGCAATTGCGATCGGATAGCCTCCTTTTTCACCGTGAACGGCGCCCTGAGCCAATATATTCCCGTTCTTATCGTAAAGCGCCAGATAACCGGTAGACTCCTTTTGCATTAACACTGCCACCGTCCCCTGGGAAGCCACACAAACCTGCTCGATCTCCATCGTTGTCTCAATACTCCCCTGAAGACCTGCAGGCGTCAATATATAAAGCATCGTACCTTTTCTGTCATAAATTGTCAAATAATCGTCACACATCGCAAGCCGCGGGTCTGACATCTCATAAGTCTGGTTCCAGATCAGCTCATTATTCCGGTCAGTGTAAAAAGCCCCATCATTACTGTATTTTAATATATTCCCGCAAAACTCTTCAAAGCGCGTACCCTGCGTATCCGCTCGCTCGACAGCGTTGATTACCTCGTAGTCCTCATAGTGATGCAGACTGAGAAACAGCCACGCACCGGATATCAGCAGTGCCAAAATACCGAGCGCTAATGTCGTTCTCCTCACTATTTTTCGTCGATGGATTTTAATCTTTTTCTCATAGTCTGGATGATCAGCACTTTTGACGGTGTGAAAGCCGCTTTTATCGTTCTTACCCATGTATCCTCTTTATTTCCTCCAGTGGAATATTTTAATTCGGCAATACCAGATACTGCCCCGCATAGATGGCATCTTTGTCCTCAATTTTGTTTAGCTCACAGATTTTATCCATCATCGCCGTCGTTTGGTAAATCTTTCGGCAGATACCGGCCAGATTATCCCCTTTTTGTACGATATAATATCCCTGTTCCAGGTAGATTTGCGCCTCTGTTTTCACGGCGTCGTCTGCCATAGTCTCCGTCGCCTGTGTCTCCGTCACCGCCGTCTCTGTGTTCTCCGTCGCCGCTGTCTCCGTCTCCCCCTCTGGGACATTTTGCGCCAAATCAGACGTCGCCCCCGTCTGTCCATCCCCGGCGGTATCCGTCTGCGGCTTGTCGTCTGCCCCCGTCGGTTCGGCAGGCATCGTCTCCGAGGTCATATTCTCCGCACTCTGCGCGCCGTCAACATCCGCCTGCGGCACAACATTGCCCCCCACTGTCTCTATCACCACATTATTTTCCGGTTGTCCCTGCTGACCGTCTGCGACGGTCTGGGTGCTATTGCGGCTAACCGAACTTTGCATCTCGTTTACTTTCCTCTGGTTTTGCAGGGCCGCCGCGCCCATCAGACAAACCAGCGCTGCCAGCGCTACCGTAGGCGCATAGGAGACGGCAGGACGTTTCTTTGCTCTGGATTTTAATCGTTCACGATAACGGCTGCTCTGTGAGTCTCTCGTCTCGGACCTGCCGCCCAGTTCCTCGACCCTGATTTCCTGGTTTGCCTGCCGTCTTAAGCGGCGTCCGCCAAATAGCTCTGTTTCCCATAACTCCCGCTCAGTTTCCTGTGTCTCCTCTAGATGCGCCTCTTGCAGCTCAGCTTCGTCTCCGATCGCCTCTTCGCGATCCCCGGCAAATTCCTGTTCCCTTTTCTTTATCCCGCTTTTTCCTTCCCCATACAAAAGACCGCTCTTCTTGACCTTTCGCTCTTCCTCTGTCGCTTCACACGCAACTTGTTCGATCTCTTGAGGCTCCTCCCCGGCTCCGCTCTCACTTGGCTTCCGTTCGCTTGCACCCCCGCTCTCCTCCGCAGCGCACGCAGATTCCTCCTGCACACTCTCTTCCGGCGCCTCATGCACGCTCATACTGATATTTTCCGGCAAATCTTTATCATAGTAAATATAAAAGCCTTCCCTTTTGTAGAGATGGCCGTTATAATTGCCATAAAAACTTTCCTCCTGCTCTAATGTGTCCATCAAAAGCATGACCTGATGTGGACCACCAAAATTTTTCTGATGTATCGCTTCCAATTTAACGGTCATTCCCGGCTGCTGCCCGCGTATATCCACCGCACAGCCCACAATCGACATCTCGTCGTGTTCCTTACTGATATGTTTATAAATATACGCCCATGTACGGTCTGTCCACAACGGCAGCCCACCCTCAAACTGCATCTCCGTCAAACGGATGGCCGATTCGATAAAAACACAGCATTTTCCAGAGATCTCCTCAAATCTGCCCAACAAAACATGCGCACTTTTCTCTTCCTGTCCCGGTGTATGCAAAAAATGATAAACCTGATTCTCTATGTAAATCCGATCGCCAGTGTCCGTTTTTCCGATCTGACGAATATCTTTTGGCAATGTTCTTCTCTTTTTCTCATTTTCTTCCTGTCGAATAATCTCAATCATACAGCGTTCCCCCTTTTGCCATTTCCGGCGGATTCTCCGAAAACATATTTCAGGGAAAAGCTTAGCACAGCGTATATAAATATTTTGGTGTATTCTGACAGAATTATGAAAAAGTTTTCGACAAAAAACTACAATTCAGTACGCCCTTCGAGCGCGCGCAGTAAGGTCACTTCATCAATATATTCCAAATCGCCGCCCACCGGAACGCCGCTGGCAATCCGGGTCACTTTGATACCGGTAGGCTTAATCAGTTTGCTGATATACATGGCGGTCGTCTCGCCTTCGAGACTTGAATTGGTGGCGATAATGACCTCATCCACATCTTTGGCGAGACGCTGCATCAATTCTTTGAGCTTAATATCATTGGGACCAATGCCCAGCATCGGCGCGATGGCTCCGTGCAGTACATGATAAACGCCCTCATACTTCCCAGTTTTTTCATATGCCGCAAGATCTCTGGTTCCCTCGACCACCATAATCATTTTATGGTTGCGATGATGATCTTTACAGATGGGACAAAGTTCTTCGTCAGTTAACGTATAACATTCCTTGCAGTACCGCACATTTTGTTTTGCCTCTACCATCGCAGCAGACAATGCCTGCACCTGTTCCGCCGGCATGTTTAAAATATGAAACGCAAGACGCTGTGCCGTTTTGGCGCCAATGCCCGGCAGAGCCCCGAGCTCCTGTATCAGCCGGCTGATCTGCTTACTATAATAATCCACAGAATAACCCATCCTTTTCTTTTACATTGCCGTCATATACCGGCCTGCTTTCTATCTTACTTGATTCCGCAATATTTCGCAAGGCACTCCGTCAAAAAAGGTGTGGAGCAGGCCAAAATATGATATAATAAACTATCTTTAAATTTGGATCTCAACGGTAAACTACAAAGTTATAAGCGAGGAATGTCTATGAAAGAGAATATTGCCACCATCCCCCTGATCGACGCCTTTAACGCCGGCGATGAGTGTCCGTTCTGCTTTTTGGAACGCAGCGCAGAGCAGCACGCCATATCCTTTATTTTAGGCTCCGCCTATATGGAGGACGATATTCGAGAGAAAACCGACGCCGCGGGCTTCTGCCGCCATCATTTTAAAATGATGTATGATTACGGAAATCGTCTGGGAAGCGCCCTAATTCTAAGCACACATCTCAGGAAACTGAATCAGGAGCTGGCAGATGAAATCAAGAATTTTACACCGGGTAAGTCGCATCTTCTCAAACGGATGAGGCACACTGCCGCCGGAAACAATGAGGCCAAGACGCCTCTAGGCAAATGGGTGCAGCACAAGGAAACTTCCTGTTATGTGTGCAGCCATTTTTCCGCTATCTACCGCCGCTATCTGGAAACTTTTTTTGATCTCTACCGCAAGAATGGCGACTTTCGCATGCTTTTTGAAAAAAGCCACGGTTTTTGCCTGCCACATTTTGGTGACCTGATGGAGACAGCCGAAGAGAAGCTTTCCGACCAGCTTAAGCAGGATTTCTACCCCAAAGTGTTTGCGCTGATGCAGGAAAACATGGAAAGAGTGCAAAAGGACGTGGAATGGTTTGTACAAAAAAATGATTATCGCAACAAAGATAAAGATTGGGGCAATGCCGCAGACAGTATCCAGCGCGCCATGCAAAAATGTAAGGGCGGCTATCCCGCCGATGACGTATTTAAGCTTGCGCCCTAGTCACGGGCACGGCAAATGAGAATCGAGTAGGGGAGATTTCTTCCCTACTCGCTGCGCGGGGTGCGTGCTGCAACAGCAGCTATTTTCACTTCGCACCCCTGCGCATAAAAAATCGCTGTAGGCATAATGCCTACAGCGATTTTTCTTTAGTGATATAACTCCTTTTTTAAAAGTACGGCAATACAAATTTAGATATCTACTTCTTCACCTTAAAGTATTTCTGACCTTTGTTTTTGAACTTACTCTTGTAAGCAGAAACCTTCTGTTTCGGCACCTTGATTGTGATATTTTTCTTTGTGCCTTTGAGTGCGTTCTTGCCCACTGTCTTTAATTTCGTACTCTTAATTGTGATTGTATTGAGCTTCTTGTCCCCGTTGAATACGGTCTTGCCAATCGTCGTCAGAGCCGTGCTGTTGATCGACACCTTGGTGAGTTTCTGACAATTTGCAAATGCGTTATCTTTGATATTAGTAACATTTTTACCTACCGTGATGGCAGTCACTTTCCTGTTGCCTTTCATTGCGTTCTTGCCAATGGTCGTTACCTTATAAACGACGCCGTTCTTATCCTTGACGGTATCAGGAATCTTAATTGTCTTGCCCGTATTCTTGGTTCCGGTAAACTCAACAGTCGGCGCTTTACCGCTCTTGGTTACTTTATAGTTATTCTTTGAAACTGTAAATTTGGCGCCTACTTTCTGTGCCGATGGTGCCTGGCTGCTTCCCGGTGTTTGGCTGCTTCCCGGCGTCTGCGAACTTCCTGGTGTCTGGCTGTTTCCTGGCGTCGGCGTCTGCGAATCTCCTGGCGTTGGCGCCTGCGAATCTCCTGGCGTTGGTGTCTGCGAACTTCCTGGCTCCTGGCTGCTTCCTGGTTCCTGTGAACTTCCCGGCTCCTGGCTGCTTCCCGGCTCCTGGCTGCTTCCCGGTTCCTGTGAACTTCCTGGTTCCTGGCTGCTTCCCGGTTCCTGCGAACTTCCTGGTGTCTGACTATCGTCCGGCGTTTCACTGCTCTCAGCCTCTAATTTCTTCTGTGCCTCGATTGCTGCCGGCAAGTCTGCCACAATTTTATCGATTTCCTCCTTAGTTGTTGCCGCACTGATGGCTTCCAGTGCATCGGTGATCAGCTTTGTCACCGCAACGGAATCACCTGGTGTCGCCATTGCCTGCACGGTTTTACTCTGCTCCGTTTTATATACGATCATCTCTTTTTCTTCTTCAGAAACCTCACTGGCTGAACAAACGATGGTCGCACCTTTCGCATCAGTAAATGCATATCCGTACTTTTTGTCAATAATACTGCTATACTTATCCATATCTGCGAGCGCTTTGGCAACAAGGGATGCAAACTTGTGAGCGCCGTTATAGGTAGAGTGCAGTCTATCTGTTACATTGTACACACTCCAGACACTATCCTGCGCCGTAAACTCCGCGCCGTAAACTCCCATCAGGAATTCGTAGCTGAGTGTCGCCAAATCAACGCAAGCGGTTCCGGTCTCTGCTGCGATATCTCTCATTTCCTGAGCACGCGCTACATCTGCCTTGTAATCATGACAAGAAGCATTCGGTGTCACAATAACAACATCTGCACCAACCGCTCTTGCCTCTGTAATCATGGTCTTAACCGCATCTACCATCTGCTCTTTATCTCGATTGGCGTCATTATATCCACTCTCAAGAATAAATAAATCTCCTGCTTTTGCGCTGGATTTCACCTGAGAAAATGCAGAATTTAAAAGTCCAAATGCCGTAATACCGCTGTTTGCAAGATCCACAACTTCGACATCATTTGTCATATAGTTCTCAAGAACCTGACCCCAGCCGGTCTGAACATTATTGCTAGCGCTGCCGCCATTATAATACCTGGCAACGAGCGAATCGCCCAGAACATATACCTTTCTCACTCTATCAACGATAGAAGGCGACTTTACGATGGAAACGGTAAGATCTGCAACCGTCTCATCCTTACCGCTGGAATAGTCGTCTGTTGCGATTCTGGCAACACCCTCTTTGACAACAATATCGTTGACTACCACCGTATCCGGCGTAGAACCATACTGAAGCATGTTGTTCACCAGCATCTGGTTATTCACATATACGTCGCATCGGTCTTTACCTTTATTGGTAATAGTAAAATTGTAAGTATCCGCGGGAACCTCAAAATCATATCCGCCGCCCTTTTTCAAATCGCCTGCTACTCCGATCGCATGTTTAAATACTGGGGCAACCTCCACTTTATCAGCGCCCGTTGTGTCCACGCTGGTCGGCGCATCTTTGACAACTTCCTGTTTTACCAGCTTTCCATCCTTAGCGGTGGTAATCTGGTATCCGACCACCTGGCTACTTGCAACTAATGTATCCGCCTCAATGGCCGTATTATCGCCTGTCGCGTCCTTTGTTATAAAGTACGCCGCCACATTAACCGGAATCTCGACAGTCGATGTCTTCGTACCATTAACGATCGTTCCCTTGACGGTTGTCTTGCCAGGTTTTTTTGCCTTTGCAAGAGCCTCACCCGGTGTCAACGACTCCGTCAGCTCGATCACGGTCGTATCCGCAGATTCCCATGTCGCTGTCTGGGCGAGATATTCCGACACGTCATCTCCGTAGCTGTCGGTCAACTTGGTAATTCTGTAGGCACTCTCACCGCCGACATTGTAGTTCTTGCCACCGGAAACCACAATATCCTCCGGTTTAAACTCCTGGAAATCCCCGATGGTAACTTTGAACTCTGCTTTTTTTGCCTCATTGGAAGAACCCGCAGCTGTGATGGTATACTCACCTGGTTCTGCCTGATCTGTAACGCGCAGTGTTCCCTCACCGATCGTGATATTTTCGGTATTCAGCGTACCTTCTTTCTTACTAATATCCCACGCAAATGTCTCATCAGGAATAATCACAGCCTGACTTAATTTATAGTCTCTCGTAATCGTCTGCCCGGAAACCTTTGCAAAATCAGCATCACCCAAAATCTCAAGAGAATTCGGATCTGGTTCTTCGACTATAATGCGGCTTACTTTTACCCCACCGTCATTTCTGTACTGTCCATGTATAAAACCAGTCAGCGTATCCACGCCCACGACCATAGGCAGTGACACACTCTCTCCTCCGGCAGATACAGTAATATTGCTATTCATCTTGTCAATCACAAATGTCACTGGTATGGACTTCGACTTATCATACCCAGTCACGATATCGCCGCCATTTGTGAAAGCATTTGCATCACCACTCTGATTAAAAGCAGAATTGCCTGTCCAGCCAGTCCACGCCTTTATCGTATTATTTGACTGCAACTGGATACCGACCAAATTGCCCTTATCAGACGTCAAGACTAATGTAGCCTGCCCCTCTGTACCCGAAGGGAACTGAACATCAATCGTGACACTTGACATATCATGTAACGTCACAGGAGAGAGCAGTTCTTTTACCGTGTTGCGAACACCGTCGGCCACCGTCCAATTGAGGTTTTCGTAATAGATAATATCGCTGTTCGCGACAAGAATCGTCGCTTTCCCCTGCGCTGTCTTCCCGTTAGCTTCAGCCTCTGCGATCACATCAAAGACCACCACTTTATCTTCCGATTGAAAACCAGATGCTACGGAAACGGCACCATCAGAAATGGTAACGCTTTCATCCGCAGTTGTGGTTCCTGTGGGATAAACATGCCATGTAATCTGAGCATCTTCTATTACATTGTTGTACTGGTCAAGTACAGAGGCCGTAAACGGTGCTGATGCAGACGGCTCTGAACCCTTTCTTGCCGCAGCAATAAAAACCTGGCCACCACTCAGATTCACTACAGCTGGCTCTTTCGTATATGTCATCAACTGCAATGACATATCCACTGTCTGATCCGCTCCTGCTACCGTAATCTGTTTACTGTCGTTGTCTTTTCCTCCTGCTGTATGCTCATAACCAGTCCGGGAAGCTTCGATCGTATAGGTACCATCCGGAAGTAAAAACACCGCCTGGCCATTGGCATCTGTAGTAACAGTGGCAGATATACTATCGCCTGTCGCTGTCACCGTCACATCACCCAATCCGCTTTCATTTTCTTTGACATTGACACTGATTACACCAAGTGCCTTTTTATATTGCTTTAACTCGATGTTGTCCAAGTATGCATTGGTCGCTCCATTGAAAAATGTAAAGCCCCCAAATACTTCTGTGTCCGTTTTATCCGCCACATTCATGTAGATCAGCTTCCCGCTGTCTATCTCGGACACCATAATATACTGCTTTTGGGAAGCCGGATCGATGAGCGCCCGATAATGCACATAGCCGTCCTTCATCGCTTCAATGACCGTGGAGTCAATACCAATACCAGCGGTATCTTTGCTCGGTCTATCCGCACCATTATAGAGATAAAACTTATTGTTTGTTTTTACATCCATACTCAACTCAAGGACATTGCCTTCATTGATCTCCGTTGTACTTGTAGGCCTGTTATCAAATGCAACGGCGATTCCTCTCTGGTTAGTTGTCTCTCCCCTAGTTCCTGTTATGGACAAAACTTTCCCAGCAACTGCAGCCACACTGATATCCATATCATTGCCCGTGAAATTCTTTCCCTTGACAGAATATGTAAATGACCCCTTTGTTACACTTTCTAACTCTCCATGGGTCGGACCTTGTACGGCCTTAATAATTTCAGCATCGGATTCATCAAAATTCTCGCTAAAATAGACTCCATTCTCATCTGCTGCCGCTTTCACCGTCGTCGGCGTCACAGTCAAGGAAGACACAACGAGTGCCGCCGCCGTCAAAAACGACAGCCATTTCTTTGCTTTTTTCATTTCTTCTCCTTTTCCTTTCTAAAGTTTACAAGTCAATTCCTGTGAAACAATTGCCTGCACCAGAAGGCGCAAATTACCTCATAGCATTGCACACTGCCGCTTCTGCGGCATTTCTTCCATCTGCTTTTGCACTCCCCCCTTCTCTCTGCCGTCTCATTTCACACTGTCTTTTTTATTACTAAAGATATCTCGTCATAAGTATATCATAATTTTCTGATTTTTACTACCATCATTTTAAAAAATCATTACTTTTTTAGTATTCTTTTATATTTACAAAAAATTACATTTCTGGATGATCTCTTCCATCACATCGGCTGTTCTGATGCGGGAACTATCCAGCACTGCGGTATACGTTTCCGCTGTAATCCGAATCCCCGCATGTCCGAGATGTTCCGATATCACTTTCAAATCAATGCCGCCGTTTAACAACAGCGTCGCATTGGTATGCCTGAGTTTGTGCAGCGTCATATATTCAAACTCGGTTCCCTTGAGGAAACGTTTTAATGTTGTGTTTAATGTACTGCGGTCTTTATAGTTTCCGGTGGAAGAGGTGAACACCATTTCCGGATGCAAAAACGACTCCCCGACTTCGCACTGTAACTTCCGCTGCTCTTGCTGATGCCGTTTTAGCAAAGATATAAGCTTTTCATTCATATATAGATCTCTGACACTGGTTGCCGATTTAGGCGACGTGAGAAAGTGCCTGCCTCCCACATCAGTCAACGTGTGGCGTATATGAAGTTTTCTCCGTTCAAAATCAATGTCGCGCCACTGCAAGCCTAGACACTCTCCCGACCGCATACCGGTAAATAAAAGTACCAGTATCACCGTATTGAACGGAGAATATTGTTCAAACATCTTTAAAAAATATGGCAATTCCTCCAATGTCAGAAACATTTTCTTTTGTTCCTCCATTGGATTTTTTCTAGGCAATATCACATTGATGCAAGGTGTCTGCCTGATGTATCCCTGTGTGACCGCAAATTTAAACAAACTTTGCAGGATTCCGTAGAGTCGCTTTGCGCTTCCGGGTGACAGAGGTTTTTCCTCCCCCTTGATTACTGATTTGTGGGCAGCAAAGAAGTGGCTGATGACAGCAGTCGAAATATCTTTCAGCCTTTTATTTCCAAAATAAGCCATGAAATGATATGTTATTTGCTTTTGATAATTATAAATGGTAATAGGTTTTAGATTTACGGGAGCGTATACACAAAAATAATCATCGACCAGCTCGTGAAAACGCATATTTTCCTTGAGATTGTACACCCCTTTACAATAGTTGGAAAAAATAATATACTGCTCTTTTGCCAACTTGTCGGCCTGCCGTTTTGTCACCCCTGAAGGCGGTGTATACGTCATAGTCTTACGGATCTGACGATGGTTGACATCATAACCCATATACACGGTAAAACGGTATGATTTTCCCCTCTGTATAATGCCGGTGTCCACGTTCCTTGTCTCTTCTTTTGCCATAATAACAGCTCCTTTCACATGATCGTTTTACTGATATACCACCACCAGATAATCAAAATCTGCTTTTCTTTGTGCAAAAAATGCATATCTGGGGTCAAGAAAAATATTAGAAGAAAATAAACACCAGATCAACACCAATGTGAAAATTTTGGTAATTAAAATGCACAAATATAAGGGGGCAATGACTATAAAAGCCATTGCCCCCTATTGTCTCTTATTATATTACATACCGCCTACACAATCCTTTTTACGCCGTCAAAGCTGTCTTTTATTCTGTTGCAGCCGCGTCTTCCTGAACTATTTTAGCCACTTCTCCTAAGAGATAATTGGCGATTCTGTTTGCCAAATACTCTTTGTAATGATTGTGATCTCCATACCAGCTTAAAACCATATCAATCACTTCCTTATGAGTTGTTCCGTATTCGGCATTATACGCTGCCACATCAGCAGCCGTAAGAGTATTCATCCAATCCTCTCCCCACTGGCCTAATTCAATCTTATCCAGACCTTTTTCCTGTGCGATCTGTCTTAAAAGACCATTTCTCGCTCCATCACCGCGGTTGTTGGTAAATTTCTTTGTTTCCGGATTATAAAGATTCGTATCAAGCGTCCCCTGTTTTGTGACAGGCCCATCCGGTGTCGCTGTTACGATAATGGGGATAGCGCCTCTTTGAATAATACCTTCTACATAATATTCACCCATCAGTGTAAGGAATGTATCACTGGATTCGCTGCCGTTAATTCCCATATTCACTGTTACATAATCGCCAGGGCATAATGCAAGCAGAACTTCCTCCGCTCTTCCCGCATTATAATACACTACGGAATTATCACCCGCCTTGCCGCGGTTTGTAAACGAGCCAAAACAATCCGGCAGAGTAACCGCCGCAGAGCCAACTACATTGCCCCACGAAATATTTCCCTCTGCGTTATTGTTTGTTGTAGAGTCACCGATCGCATAAAGATTCGGCTTTGCCTGCTTCGTTTTTGCGGGAGCCTGTGAGATCACTACCTGCTTTACACTGGAATTTGCTGCAAACGTGAGATCAAGCACACCGTCGCAAACTGCAACGCTAAAGTTTGCCCCTGTCTTTGTGATTCCCGTATCAACCGAAACGCGCTCCACAACCTCTGCTTTTAAGGAATCCGATGTCGTGTCGACCGAAACATTATAATTTCCGTTTGGTACTTTTGCTTTGAATCGATAAGCCGTTGTGCCGCTGATACTGTCCTCCGCCGCTGTCAGACCTTCCGTTATATGGAATCCATAACCGATCTTATCGGAATACTGAGATGTATTGGTCACCTGTGTATATCCTTCCTCCGGATCTTTCGAGCCAAAGGCAAATGACATACCATGAATATTCACTCGGATCGTCGCAGAAAGACCCTCTTCATTTTGTGCTTTAATAATCACAATACCCGGTGTCGCATCTGCCGCAACAGTAAGTATAGCGTTCTCAAATGTAACTCCTTTTATGACCGTCTCCTGGAAATTCTTATCGAGGAGTGTATAAGTAATGGCTCCGCCTTCCTCAATCGGCTCCCCAGAACCAGAACGTGTTTCTGCAGCAAACTGATATACAACTGGCTCTTCTCCCGCAAACGGGATCGTAACAGAAGATATAGACTTGGTAAATGCGACAACATTGCCTGATGTTGTCAACCGAATCACTTTCTCTGCCTGTATTCCATCCTTTGTAGCCACAACTGTTACTGCACCGGATGCGCCCGCTTTCACTGTGAGTGTAGCCGCCTGGCCGGAAGACGTAAGTTCTACATTGGCATATTCTTCCGCCAGAGACCATGTAGGTGCACCTGTTATTTTAATCCCGTCTTCACCAGTCAAGATCGAGGATAACTCCACTGTGACGTCTGTTTCACCTTCATCCGGCACTTTTATCGTATCTGCTGAAGAAGTAATTATCATTTCCTGTAAAGTCGGTCTATATGCTTTAAATTTCTGCAGATACATCGGCCAACTACCTGAAAAACAGAAGTATTTTTGATTATCGGCCGGATTGGTCATTTCAACTTCCGCCGTCTCCCCAACTTTCCTGCCATCCTCATCGTAAACAGCTACCGTATACTTTTGAACGCTGGGATCCGCAGATATCACATAGCGATACCATTCTGTTGCACTGATATTTGCAATTGCCTGCGTGCCCACTGTCAGTGTTCCACTAGCATAAGATGCCGTCCACTCCGGTTTGGCCTTGTCAGCATTATTCGGGGTATTGGCGTATACACCAAACGCTATATTTGCCGGGAACTTGGCAGTGAAATCAATTACATACTGGCTTGTCTGGTCTATCCACTGATATACTGCAACAGTAGAACCCCCGCCACCGTTGGAGGCAAACTCCAGAGACTTCACTCCTGCTTCATCTTTTACCAGCTTCATGGTTCTGTCACTGTTAGAACCGTAAATCGACCAGTTATTCAATACCATGTCTCTGCCGTTTATTGCATCAGCCGTTCCCTGATATCCTACTAGAGAATCCGCATAGTCGTTCATGTCCTCAAAATAGCCGTCATCCGGTGCAAGCTGTGTCGCGGAAGCAGTCCCTTTACCTAAAATTACAAACGGCGTGCGGAGCACTTTTTCTTTGTCTTCATACGTTACTTTCGCCTGCACATAACCAAAGTAGTTTCCGACACCGTTTCTAACATTAAAATATGCGTTTGTGCCGTCTGGCTTTTCTCCGTCAGTGCCCGCACCTGTCCCTGCTTCTTTTGTCAGGGAAACATAGCCGTCATCTGTATCCAGACCAACGGTTGACCATTCCACAGATACCTGATCAGACAGATCGCCGCCCTGATCTCCTGTTACTTTTATCTCAACTGGAAGATGAACTGGGCTATCCTCAGGCGGATTCGCAATCTTTTGCTCCAGTTTGGAACCAAGTTCTATACTTGATATCATCTCTTCGCCGAGCTCTCCAAACTCATCTCGATCTGTCACGTCACGAATCACGATGTTATCCAGTGCACAGATGCCGTTTCCTCTACCCGAAATCACATACATCCCCGTAACATTTCCTGCCCCAGCAAATGGCGTCATGACTTGTTTTGCAATCTCTTTTTTTGATGCATCCAAAATCGTTGTCGATACCATCTTTTTGTCCTTATCCACATAAATGGAATAGTGATACCACGCCCCAGAAGACAGTGTCACTGCCTTATTCGCCACTTCACTCGGCACATATGTCTTACTGTCTGATGTCTGCAATTTAAACACATATCCACTATTAGCAGCCGGCCCGCTCGGGTCCGGTGTAGATGAAAAATTCGTGTCCTTCAATGCAATCGTCGCTGTGTTGTTTTTAGGCGTAATTGCAGCGTCAAATTCTATCATATACGCCTGCTTATCCGCAACATCTAAATCAGTAAACGGAATGTCAGCGCTGCGATTACCGCTGCCGCTGGTATTTTTAAATGATAAATACTTACCCTGAGATGCATGATTCTCAATCGTCAGTCCCTCTGCCATATAACCCGAGCTCGCCACAGTCAACGCGTCTGTGACACTCTCAAAATTCTGCCGGTAAATTGCCGGTATCTCGCTCTCAGGGGGTACCTCAGTATCAGGCTCCTGTGTACTGGGCGTCTCGCTCGACGGTTTCTCCGTATTCGGCGTCTCACTCGACGGCGCCTCCGTACTCGGCGTCTCACTCGACGGTGTCTCCGTATCCGGTGTCTCGCTCGGCGGTGCCTCCGTACCCGGTGTCTCGCTCGACGGCGCCTCTGTACCTGGTGTCTCACTCGACGGCGCCTCCGTACTCGGTGTCTCACTCGATGGTGTCGGCGTCTGCGTTGCCGGCGTCTCACTCGATGGTGTCGGCGTCTGCGTTGCCGGCGTCTCACTCGATGGTGTTGGTATCTGCGTGCTCGGCACTTCTGCTCCAGCCACCAAAACAGTAAGTTTTAAGCTTTTTTTCGAGCCTGTCTCTTTGATTGTAAGGGTCGTCGTACCACCGGCTTTTCCTGTGATCTTACCCTTGTTGTTCACCGTTGCAACTGATTTATCCTTAATCGTATAGGTATAACCTTCTGCAACTGAACCCTTTGGCAGTACGCTCGGTTTTACAGTTATCGTTTTGCCTGCAGCCACAGCAATCTTGCCATTTGCCGCCGCAGATACCTTGATCGATTTAACCGCTTTTTCCGCCACCTGTACCTTACAGGTCGCCTTTACGTTCTTTTTGATCTTAGAAATAACCTGTATAGTAGCTTTTCCTTTTTTTAAGCCTTTGATCGTACCATTCTTATTAACAGACGCAATCTTTGGCTTCGTTGATTTGAATGTAACGCTCTTTGAAGCCTTCGCCGGCTTAACGGACGCTACTTTCAACTTGAATGTTTTGCCCTTGACAACAACCTTATTCGTACTGTTTAAGGTAATCTTGGTCGGCGCCTTTGCCTTTGCCGCCTGCACCTCGACAGACGTCCCCGTAAATATGCCGCTTACCGTGAGCAAAAATGCTAACAGCAACGCAACTGTCCGCTTCATACGCAAGGTATTCATAAAATTTTCCCCTCCTTTTATTGTTCATGCTTGTGCCAATCCATGGCACCTCTAAGTACATCCTGTCATACGGTTTTTGCACTCCCTCCCTTCTGTGATTCTCTCCTTCTACTTTCTCTTGTAAAGATACCTCGTCATTAATATAACATAATTGCGCAAAATTTACTATGTTTTTTTTGTAAATTGGTGATATTATACAAAAACATGTTATATTTCTAACCTATGCGAGTTTTGATGAAAATTTATTTCTGAGCAATGAAAATTAAAAAATTTGTATCATACCACAATGAACACGCATATAAAAACAGCGAACTGTTTTACGTGAAAACAAATCCGCTGTTTTATTACATATGTAACTTAATGTGAAAAAACTGTGTGCAGACACTTATTTTTTTACTTTGTACTTACTCTGCCCCTTACCCTTAAACAACTTTGTATAATCTGCCACCTGCTTCTTTGGAACCTTGATTGTGATATTCTTCTTGGTGTCTTTTAATGCATTCTTACCGACTTTCTTAAGCTTAGCACTCTTGATTGTGATCGTTCCCAGTTTCTTGTCACCGCTAAATACTGTCTTGCCGATCGTCGCTAACACCGTGCTGTTGATTGTTACTTTAGTGAGCTTCGTACAGTTTGCAAACGCATTATCTTTGATGTTTGTAACGTTTTTGCCAACCGTGATACCCGTCACTTTCTTATTGCCTTTCACCGCATTTTTGCCAACGGTCGTTACTTTATAGACTATTCCATTTTTATCTTTCACGGTATCCGGAATTTTGATCGTCTTTCCTGTATTTTTAGTACCAGTAAATTCGACGGTTGGTGCTTTTCCGCTCTTGGTTACTTTGTAGTTATTCTTGGATACGGTAAACTTAGCGCCAACTTTCTGTGCCGCAGGTGCTTGGCTGCTGCCTGTCTGAGAGTTGCCTGGTGTCTCAGAACCTTTTGTCTCTGTTCCTGGCGTCTCTGTTCCCGGTGTCTCTGTCCCTGGTGTTTCTGTTCCCGGTGTTTCTGTTCCTGGCGTCTCCGTTCCCGGTGTCTCTGTTCCTGGCGTCTCTGTTCCCGGTGTCTCTGTTCCTGGCGTCTCCGTTCCTGGTGTTTCTGTTTCTGGCGTCTCCGTTCCCGGTGTTTCTGTTCCTGGTGTCTCCGTTCCCGGTGTTTCTGTTCCCGGTGTCTCCGTTCCCGGTGTTTCTGTTCCTGGTGTCTCCGTTCCTGGTGTTTCTGTTCCCGGTGTCTCCGTTCCTGGTGTTTCTGTTCCCGGTGTTTCCGTTCCTGGTGTTTCTGTTCCCGGTGTTTCCGTTCCTGGTGTTTCTGTTCCTTCGCTCGAAGTTGTATCTATATTTACTGTCACCTCAACCGAATCTGTAACCGAACCAGCCGTTGCCGTAATCATTACCTTGCCGTTTTTTGTGCCGGTTGGTGTCACAACGCCGTCTGCCACTGTAGCGATTTCTTCGTCAGAAGAACTCCAAACTACTGTATCAGTTGCAAATACCGGCAACATAGCAGCACGTAGTGATATCGTCTGCTGTCTATCCGTAATGGTATTATCCTCTGACTCTGATGTGATTGTGACAGATGTCGCAGCGATCTGTTTTGCACGGATCAAAATATAATCCAGACCTGTGATCTTTAACTGCGTACCCGTAACTTTGATTCCTGTTTCCTCCGTCAGTGTAAATTCTTTCCCTTTTTCAACTGCGAGAGAACCTGTGGTAGTTACGGAAGCCACGGTATCTTCTCCGGCATTTACAGTGTAAGTATCTCCCGCCGACCCCCACGCGGCAACCTCCGCCGTGTAGGTTCCTTCACCCAGTGTAACAACATAAATACCCTCTGTCGGCACTGTATAACATGCACCGTCAGAGCAACGGATATCTGCATTTGGAACAGCCGACACTTCTCCCAAAGTCTCACCCTCGCTATAATAAGCGCCTTTACCCGTTTCTGCTGTGTATTCTACGACAACTTCCTGATCCTGCTGTGTTGCAGTAAGCTGTTTGCGGAAATAACCCGCTGCGTCTTTGCTCTGAGGCGTTGCATACACAATTCCGTCCTGCAAAATGTATTTGGGATATGCCATATATACGATATCATCTTCTACGACTTCTGTCGACTTATCTCCAATGTCGGTCTCCCCCGCCTTGTATTTGAGCGTTGCCGTAGTTTTTACCAGCTCACGCTTACTGTAGACCAGTACAATTTCTTGTGAATCATCTGTAACATTCTCCAGCGTTATAGCGCCGGAAACATAGGTGTATTTATATCCGTCTAAATTAAATGTTTCGTCGTAAGTCGGTGTAAAGCTCTCACCTTCATTTACATTCATATCTTTGCTTGAAATCTCATTGCCGTCTTCGTCCGTAACCTTTACCTTTACAATGTGGCTTACAACTCCCTCAAATCCTGTAGGCCCGTCGGCGATCACGATATTGTCAATAGCCATTGCGGCATAATAACGTTTGGTTAAATATGTCATATTCTTTACGCCGCCGCCAGCACTGAGATTTGTGATCTCTTTGATTCCACCATCCGTTCCAAACACCGTCTGACCAGCCGCATCTGTGATTAACAGATAGGTTCTTTCATTCGCCCAGACCAATTTTACGCTATACCAGGTAGCCTTCTTCAGGTCAACGGTTGTATTTGCATCGCCATTAATCTTCCAAACAGTACTTTTTGCAGCCGTCTGCTCCAGTGTCAAAATCGCAACGCTACTCGCATCAAATATGCTTAATAGGCTCGTCTGATTATCTCCACCCGTCAACTGCAAATCAAACGTCATAACAGTCGGACCTGCCGCCGCATCAAAATTCGGTGAGGTAATAGTAGTGCCGTTATTTCCATTTGACACAGCAGCTACTTTGATATATTTATCACCGGAACCCTTGTCTGCCAGGGACACAGCATAGCGGTCTGCTGCTGCCGTCGCCCAGTCAGCCGCCTCTAGACTGTTATAATCCTGTGAATAATATGTCGTGTAACCTTCGCCGTCCGCACGCAGGTTATTTCCCGAAACCTCAGCCTTTACTGAAGCAACAGGCCACACACTGGTGACTGTCATCGCCGCCGCCATAAACAACGCCAGCAATTTTCTGTGTTTCCTCATAATTTGTATCCTCCATTTCTGTTGGGTTATATTGATAAACTTCCACAAGGCTGCAAAGTTTTACAGATTCCTATACAATACAGGTGATTTGGGCTTTGTCTTCTTCGCAAACCATCTGGATTGTACAGGAAAATGATGTCCCCTGCTCCCTTGCAATTACCATCTGCAGATATGCCTGTGGGGATACCGCCTTTTGACGGCATCCCCAGCATACATAAATAAGAGAAAAACGGTAATCTTTCCTGAACTGTATCCAATTTGAGGGAACGGCCTGCATCATGAAACATCAATGATAGCAAGCAGTAAGTCATTATTTACTTACTTTGTAATTCTTTTGTCCCTTATTCTTAAACAGGCTCTTATAAGCTTTCACCTGTTTCTTCGGAACCTTGATCTTGATATTTTTCTTTGTGCTCTTAAGTGCGTTCTTGCCGACCGTCTTAAGCTTAGCACTCTTGATTGTGATCGTTCCCAGTTTCTTGTCACCGCTGAATACTGTCTTGCCGATCGTCGCTAACACTGTGCTGTTGATTGTTACTTTGGTGAGCTTCGTACAGTTTGCAAACGCATTATCTTTGATGTTTGTAACGTTTTTGCCAACCGTGATACCCGTCACTTTCTTATTGCCTTTCAACGCATTTTTACCAACGGTCGTTACTTTGTAAACTACTCCATTTTTATCTTTCACGGTATCCGGAATCTTGATGGTCTTGCCTGTATTTTTCGTCCCTGTAAATTCAACGGTCGGTGCTTTTCCGCTCTTGGTTACTTTGTAGTTGTTCTTAGATACGGTAAACTTGGCGCCGACTTTCTGGGCTGCCGGAGCCTGTGAGCTGCCTGGTGTTTGCGAGCTGCCTGGAGTCTCGGAGCTGCCCGGAGTCTGGGAACTGTTTGGAGCCTGGGAGCTGCTCGGAGCCTGGGAACTGTTCGGAGCCTGGGAGCTGCTCGGAGCTTGGGAACTGTTCGGAGCCTGGGAACTGCCTGGCTCTTGTGAGCTGCCCGGAGCCTGGGAACTGCCTGGCTCTTGTGAGCTGCCCGGTTCCTGGGAACTTCCCGGCTCTTCGGAGCTTCCCGGAGCCTGAGAACTGCCTGGTTCTTGTGAGCTGCCTGGCTCTTGTGAGCTGCCCGGTTCCTCGGAGCTGCCTGGTTTTTCAGAACTTCCTGGTGTCTCGGTTTCCGGAGTCTCGGAACCTGGCTCCTCATCGGATACTACAATCTTGGAAATTGCAGTTGCGCCCCATTTTGCAAAAGCAAAATCGATGGCATTGATATTTTTATCTAACAGAATGGACGTTGTATACCATTTATCAATCTCACAGTCTTTCAGATTGATGGAAGTACCGCCGATTGTGATGAAGTTATCTTCATTGGATGTACGGTCTGCACCAGCTTTTTGAGTAACTTTCGGTCTTGCATAAGTGATCGTAAGGTATTTGCCTTTAGCTGCCACGCCTGGTAATTTCAGGCTCATGTTGTAGGCGCTGTTTCCGCCAACGCCAAGGAACAGGTAATATCCTTTATCCGGGAGATCGCCAAACGGCCAGTAACCGGTATTTTCTGACGCTTTGTCGCGGATTACTACATTATTATAATTGGTAACAGTGTCCACTGCCTGCGAAGTGGAGATTTTAAAACCGGTCTCACCGATTGCAGTTTCCTCCAAAGGAGCTACATCAAATGGTTTGATAACCTGGTAAGAAGAGCCAAACGTATATGCTCCATCTTCCATTGGATCGCCTGTGATCTCGGAATCGCCTGTCTCACTGTCGTCTGTGCTTCCGGCTTCTTTCGTCTTTAAAGAAACGGTATCGGTAGCAAACAGTACTGCGCCCTCCGCATCTTTGCCGACTACGCGGTAATCGTAAGCAGTGTCTGCGGTAAGGTCGGTGTCGGTGAATGTATAAGTGTAAGTAATTGCCATTTCATCGATGGAAAAGTTATCAATATAAGTTCCACCATTTTTATGCGTAAAACCAATGATATCTACTATAGATGTAGCATCATACCAGAAAGGCAGGGAATCATTTTCATATACTACTTTTTGGTCTGCTAACCTGATTACTTCAGCATTTAACTTCTTTTTGGAAAAATCAACAGCGACTGTCAAGTGTAACCAGCCAGTACTAGCTTTCGTACCATTTAAAGACTCTGATTTATCGCCAAGAAAATCTGCGAGAGTTGCGGATTTTCCGTTTACAGAAGCGGTAGCATATGTGTTTTTATTTGTTGTTGCAGTTAATGTAATGTCAAAAATAGGTTTATCTGTGTCGTTCACTACCCAATTATTTTTAGCGGGAGGAATGGAACTGAGAAAACTTATTTTTGAATCCCTGTTTTTTGTATCGCTTGGAGTATCGAATTTAAAATCCATAGAAATTACTACATTAGTATTAATCTCTGTTTGGTACTCAACCATTGCATCCCCGCTAGCATCAGAATATGCGATACCAGCTATTTGTCCTGATTTCGGATTCTTTGCCGCAGTGTCAGTCATGGTTTTATATGGCCTGCTTGAGACACGTGATGTAAAACCATCCATGTTCGTTTCAAAATCATTGGAAAAAATATTTTTCCCGATTGCCTCATGGCTCGTCACTGCGATCTTGTCGCCCGCTTCGCCGGCTGTCACCGTCTCCACATCGACCCAGGCATTGTCTACTTTTTTCTGTACCGTATACTGCGCGGCATCCTCTGCCGTCTCAAAATCAAATGATACGGTTTTGTCGGTAGCCTCTCCTTTTGTGATGGTGGCTTCGCCTTTTGTAATCTCCGTCACAGTATCGGTCGGTGCACTTGGGGCGCCGTCTTCCGCTTTTACAGCTGTTGCCGGGAAAACACTGGTGATTGTCATCGCTGCTGCGAGAAACATTGCCAGTGCCTTATTTGTTTTTTTCATTTCTTCTCTCTCTTCCTTTCCTGATAGATTCGGAATCCATGCCTCCTGCTCTTCCCTTAAGTCCTAAAACAAAGCCTTTCTGACTATGCTCAAATGATTATGCAATCAGACTATGAACTCCCAAGTTCACTTACAAACAATTGTTCTCTGCAAACTTGTAAAGATTTACTACTTATTTTTTTGCGGTCATAGGAATCACCTCGCCATATGATGGGTCGCCCTTGTAAGACGAAATCAGACAAGAATTGATGTGAAATCACCTCAATTCTGTACCTATTAATAATCAATAGCAAAAGTGTATCCCTATGATACACTACGCGCTTCATTAATAATATAGCCTCTCCACCCACTCTGGTGCCAGATCGCGCTTGGCCATATTACGAATACCGCCTCCCCTCCATACAAGCGCCTACGTCACTAAAATATAAGCGCTCCCTATGCTTTTCCCTCAAATATGTAATGTGGTACAGCTATATTATACTCTCAAAAAATAGTATTGTAAATCTCTTATAGAACTTTTTTGCTATAGAAAGAAAATTTTGTTCTTATCAAAAACCTAAATTTGCTGATTTTTCACTATTTATTGCTTATTTGCTCCAGCAATATACCAAATATTCCAAAAAATATATGGAATGAAAACATTTGTCAATTTACCCATTATTAGTCATGCTAACCGCACTGTGACGAATGATTTTTTTATCACAAACCTGTTAATAACAGATTAAAAATCAAAGTATGCCTTTTCGCACTGTTTTTTGTGCAATATCCACAAACTAACAAATTTTTTGTACTACCATACATACTTAATGCTTTTGGTTAAACACCAAATAAGCACCAACAGGCAACAAAACATCGCGCATTATGCCAATGCCATCTATTGAAACAAACGTTACTTTTTATTCTCAATAATAATAGGTACAGAACTGAGGTGACTTCGCCTCCACTTCTTTCCTACTACATCTGAAAAGGGCGCTCGTATCGCCCCACAAAATAGCAAAGTACAGTTCCCTATCATCGCAAAATGGAAACAGCAAGTAAATTAGCATGGTTTCAATTTTATCAGGAAAGGAAGAGAGAGAAGAAATGAAAAAAACAAATAAGGCACTGGCAATGTTTCTCGCCGCAGCGATGACAATCACCAGTGTTTTTCCGGCGACAGCTGTAAAAGCGGAAGACGGCGCCCCAAGTGCACCG
This sequence comes from uncultured Roseburia sp., assembly GCA_910584215.1. Classification (GTDB taxonomy): domain Bacteria; phylum Bacillota; class Clostridia; order Lachnospirales; family Lachnospiraceae; genus Roseburia. The sequence continues at coordinate 23,771 of CAJTYI010000011.1, forward strand.
ACCGATACTGTGACGGAGATTACAAAAGGCGAAGCCACCATCACAAAAGGAGAGGCTACCGACAAAACCGTATCATTTGATTTTGCGACAGAGGATGCCGCGCAGTATACGGTACAGAAAAAAGTTGACAATGCCTGGGTCGATGTGGAGACGGTGACAGCCGGCGAAGCGGGCGACAAGATCGCAGTGACGAGCCATGAGGCAATCGGGAAAAATATTTTTTCCAATGATTTTGAAACGAACATGGATGGTTTTACATCACGTGTCTCAAGCAGGCCATATAAAACCATGACTGACACTGCGGCAAAGAATCCGAAATCAGGACAAATAGCTGGTATCGCATATTCTGATGCTAGCGGGGATGCAATGGTTGAGTACCAAACAGAGATTAATACTAATGTAGTAATTTCTATGGATTTTAAATTCGATACTCCAAGCGATACAAAAAACAGGGATTCAAAAATAAGTTTTCTCAGTTCCATTCCTCCCGCTAAAAATAATTGGGTAGTGAACGACACAGATAAACCTATTTTTGACATTACATTAACTGCAACAACAAATAAAAACACATATGCTACCGCTTCTGTAAACGGAAAATCCGCAACTCTCGCAGATTTTCTTGGCGATAAATCAGAGTCTTTAAATGGTACGAAAGCTAGTACTGGCTGGTTACACTTGACAGTCGCTGTTGATTTTTCCAAAAAGAAGTTAAATGCTGAAGTAATCAGGTTAGCAGACCAAAAAGTAGTATATGAAAATGATTCCCTGCCTTTCTGGTATGATGCTACATCTATAGTAGATATCATTGGTTTTACGCATAAAAATGGTGGAACTTATATTGATAACTTTTCCATCGATGAAATGGCAATTACTTACACTTATACATTCACCGACACCGACCTTACCGCAGACACTGCTTACGATTACCGCGTAGTCGGCAAAGATGCGGAGGGCGCAGTACTGTTTGCTACCGATACCGTTTCTTTAAAGACGAAAGAAGCCGGAAGCACAGACGACAGTGAGACAGGCGATTCCGAGATCACAGGCGATCCAATGGAAGATGGAGCATATACGTTTGGCTCTTCTTACCAGGTTATCAAACCATTTGATGTAGCTCCTTTGGAGGAAACTGCAATCGGTGAGACCGGTTTTAAAATCTCCACTTCGCAGGCAGTGGACACTGTTACCAATTATAATAATGTAGTAATCCGCGACAAAGCGTCAGAAAATACCGGTTACTGGCCGTTTGGCGATCTCCCGGATAAAGGATATTACCTGTTCCTTGGCGTTGGCGGAAACAGCGCCTACAACATGAGCCTGAAATTACCAGGCGTGGCAGCTAAAGGCAAATACCTTACGATCACTTATGCAAGACCGAAAGTTACTCAAAAAGCTGGTGCAGACCGTACATCCAATGAAGATAACTTCATCACAATCGGCGGTACTTCCATCAATCTGAAAGACTGTGAGATTGATAAATGGTATACAACGTCCATTCTGTTAGATAAAAATATCAATGCCATCGATTTTGCTTTTGCAAAATGGGGCGCAACTGCAATTTCCAAGATTGTAGTATCCGATGAGGAGCCAGGTTCCGAGACTCCGGAAACCGAGACACCAGGAAGTTCTGAAAAACCAGGCAGCTCCGAGGAACCGGGCAGCTCACAAGAGCCAGGCAGCTCACAAGAACCAGGCAGTTCTCAGGCTCCGGGAAGCTCCGAAGAGCCGGGAAGTTCCCAGGAACCGGGCAGCTCACAAGAGCCAGGCAGTTCCCAGGCTCCGGGCAGCTCACAAGAGCCAGGCAGTTCCCAGGCTCCGAACAGTTCCCAAGCTCCGAGCAGCTCCCAGGCTCCGAACAGTTCCCAGGCTCCGAGCAGCTCCCAGGCTCCAAACAGTTCCCAGACTCCGGGCAGCTCCGAGACTCCAGGCAGCTCGCAAACACCAGGCAGCTCACAGGCTCCGGCAGCCCAGAAAGTCGGCGCCAAGTTTACCGTATCTAAGAACAACTACAAAGTAACCAAGAGCGGAAAAGCACCGACCGTTGAATTTACAGGGACGAAAAATACAGGCAAGACCATCAAGATTCCGGATACCGTGAAAGATAAAAATGGAGTAGTTTACAAAGTAACGACCGTTGGTAAAAATGCGTTGAAAGGCAATAAGAAAGTGACGGGTATCACGGTTGGCAAAAACGTTACAAACATCAAAGATAATGCGTTTGCAAACTGTACGAAGCTCACCAAAGTAACAATCAACAGCACAGTGCTTGCGACGATCGGCAAGACAGTATTCAGCGGTGACAAGAAACTGGGAACGATCACAATCAAGAGTGCTAAGCTTAAGACGGTTGGCAAGAACGCGCTTAAGGGAACAAAGAAAAACATCAAGATCAAGGTTCCGAAGAAACAGGTGAAAGCTTATAAGGGCCTGTTCAAGAATAAGGGACAAAAGAATTATAAGGTGAGCAAGTAAAACTCCGCGGTTTTTCCCACCTCTCGATTCGTGAGAAGTGACAAAAGACATACCAACCCTCAAATAAGTAACAGGCAATTCATGAAGAAAGGGCTAAACCCCCTCTGAAAGAAAAAACGCTGAAGCCATACGGCCTCAGCGTTTTTTGTCAGCATAAGCAGCCAAACCATTTTTATACATAAAAAAGCCGGCATCTGAATATTTTATACAGATAAAATAGAAAGCCCGGATTGGAAAATAATGCTGCGCGCATATTTTTCAGAGGATGTTTATGAAGAATCCCAAAATTAAAAATGCAAAGAAAAAAATTGAACTCGTCATGGCGCTGGTGATAATCACCGCCTCGTTTTTCCTCGCAAGGCAGGGCGCAGCTTTTGTCAGCAGCAGAAATGTCACCACACAAAAGCCCTGCATCGTTATTGATGCGGGGCACGGCGGCGGTAACTTGCGGCAAATAACAAGCCGCAGGATACCGCCGCTTTGACATACGTATCCGCTCGCGTTCATTGGTTTCTTAGATGATCAGACATTAAAACCGATCTGTCCATTCTTTTCGATTCGATTTCTTCTCAGGTCTGAAACTGGAATCTGTCCACCAATCCTTTGAGCAGATCGGCCTGGCTTGACAGCTCCTGGGACGCAGCGGCGCTCTCCTGTGATGTTGCAGAATTCGACTCCACAACACCGGCAATCTGGTTGATGCCTTCCGAAATCTGTTCCGCCGCTACCGCCTGATTATCCGACGCTTCTGCAATCTCGGAAATGGACTTGCTGACTACTTTCGCGTTATCAACGACAAGCAGCAATGATTCTGCTGTAGAGTTTGCGAGTCTGGTTCCGTCCTCCACTGCCAATATCGCATTTTGTATCAAGTCTTTTGTATTCCGTGCGGCCTCTGTGCTCTGTTCGGAGAGCAATCCCACCTGCGTGGCCACCACGGCAAAGCCTTTTCCCGCCTCTCCGGCTCTCGCCGCCTCAATCGATGCATTTAGTGCAAGCAGTTTCGTCTGGGATGCAATTTCTTCAATACTGCCGATGATCTCAACCACCTTATTGGAAGCTTCTTTGATCTTTGACATAGCATCCGTGCTCTGCCGCATCTGCTCGTTGCTTGCCACAACATGGCTGTTCATGCCTTCCACGATACCCCTGACTTTTTCAGCATTTTCGGCGTTAATACGGATTTTCTCTGATATATCCTCCATCGTCGCAGTCAGCTCTTCAATCGCGCTCGCCTGGTCCATGGCGCCTTCCGCCAGCGACTGCGACGCACCCGACAGATCAGTCGCACCCTTTTGCACCATTTCCGCATTAGCGTCAATATCCCGCATTGCCAGACTCAGAGAATCAATAATTTCACGGAAAGAATCACTGATCTGGGAAAAATCACCTTTATAGTTTCCTTCTATATCTAGCATAAAATTACCGTTCGCCAACTCTGCTAAGCGGCCTCTGATATCCGAGATGACCGTATTCAAATCCTCAATCGTGTCCACCAGACAATTCATCAGTATCGCCGTCTCGTCATTTTCTGTCGGAACTGGAACGCTTGAATGAAAATCCCCCTCCGCTAAAAGTTTTAGTCGATCCACCGATGTGATCACCGGCTTTGCCACTGCTTTTCCCAGACTCATGCCTTTTTTAATTCCAAACAAAGTAAAGATAATCACAAAAACAACTGTAAGCGCCAAAGCAAGGTAAAATTTGCCCAAAAATTCTCGGCGCACAGCCGTGATGCCAATGCTCCATCCATCCGTTCCCGGAACCGGAGAGTAGGCGACAACCTTGGTCTTTCCGCCATAACTATAAGTGCCTGTACCGTCCTCTCCCGCGACCATTTTTTTACAAATCTTACTATATTTTTTGAGCTTTGGGTTGGTGTCCCCAAGTGCGACACTGTCCTCCACCCCGACAAGCGTAGAATCCACATCGGCAATCGTAATCCCGTCAGCATCCAGCATAAACGCGGTGCCGCCTGTTCCGATCTTGATGGAGCGCATAATATCATTCAATGATTCACCATTCGGGATATAGACAACCACTCCGACCGGCGTTGTCCCGGGTACGCCCCCTTCCCATAAGGGCGCGGCCACCGCGTAAGATACGGTTTTTGTCACTTCGCTGTATGCGGGAGTTGATATGTATGTATTGCCGCTCATGCCTTCTTTAAAATAAAGTCGGTCGGAAAAATCCTGCCCCGTAATCATGTCAACACCGTTGCCGTCAAGCAGATATCCCCCGTCAAAATTGTGTTCTGTAATCTTTGGATTTAAAATGGCGGCTTTTTCCTCCGCCGTTTTTTCAGGGTCTGCAAGCCGGGCAATACTTCCCGTCTCGTAAGCAATCGCCGTATATTTTCCCAATGCCGCGGACACATAATTTGCCGCTACGCCAGAAGTATTATCAATTGTTTCCGACACGGCGCTGATGGCTGAGATATAGCTCAAAATAGCAGTGATCACGCCCAATATAATGCAGCAAAACATCAGCACCTGACCAAAGTTGCGCGAAATCTTTTTTTCGATGCTTACAAATGGTTTCCCCTCCCCATTTCCTTGCAGACGTTTGCTTTCTTCATTTCCATTTTCTTTTTTCATTATAACACCTCTTCCTCTTCTACACTCCTGCGCAGACAATCGCACAGGGCTACCGTAATAACCGGCAAATTTAAGCAGTAAAAAAAGAAAAATGAATATATATTACAGGTCAAATAAAACGGTTTGCCGAAGACCCTTAATATATATTCATCTATATCTTAAACATCCATATGACGCAACTGCTTATTAAATCTGTTTTTATTATAGCAACTATCAACAATTTTTTCCATCTTTTTTTTGATTTTTTATTAAAAATATATATAGACAATTATTATGCTGTATGAATCTGTCTCGCCTCGACTGCAAACTTTATTTTGGACAATATGGCATAATGCATTAGACATAGCGAATATGCTGTTATAAATCATTTGTATATCATCTTTAAACGGATGAAAGCAGGAGGAGCGCCGCTTGAAACATGACAGGCAGGAAACGACACGCTATACCATTCAACGAGAGTTTTTAGCCAAAATTACCGCAAAAGAACTTGTAAACCGGATTATCCAAAACCATGTAAATAACTATGAAAAAAGAAATATTGTTTCACGCAGCTGAGTATATCCGCTTATCCAGAGAGGATGGAGACAAGGCGGAAAGCGACAGTATAGGAAATCAGCGGAAACTGATTACAGAGTATCTAAAAGACAAAGATGATCTCATATTGCACGATATCTACATAGACGACGGCTTTACCGGCACCAATTTTCATCGCCCGGCATTTCAGAGAATGATTGCGGACATAGAAGCCGGTATCATAAATTGTGTCATCGTAAAAGACCTTTCGAGGTTTGGACGTGATTATATTGACACAGGAAAGTATCTGGAACGCTATTTCCCGGAGCATGAAGTGCGCTTTATTTCCATTACCGATCATATTGACAGCATGAAACAGGCATACGATCTGCTGCTGCCGATTAAAAATATATTTAACGAGCAGTACGCAAGAGATATTTCAAAAAAAGTCCATGCTTCGATGAAGGCCAAGCAGCGCGCAGGAGAATTTATAGGCGCTTTTGCCTCCTACGGTTATAAGAAGTCGCCAGCCGATAAAAATAAATTAATGATTGACGAGTATGCCGCAGACGTTGTCCGTAAAATCTTTCAGCTCTATATCGCGGGATATGGAAAAATTCGCATTGCGTCTATGCTCAATGAAGCGGGCATCGTTTGTCCGTCCGAATACAAGAGATTAAACGGCGACAATTACCGAAACAGCAACCGCTTAGAAAGTACGTCTTACTGGACATATTCCACCATAAACCGTATTCTCGAGAATGAAATGTATACCGGCTGTATGGTACAAAATAAAAAAAGCCAGCGCATGAGAGGGAAAGCAAAGGTACAGGATAAGAAAGACTGGATTATCGTCAAAGACACGCATGAGGCCATCATTGAGGAGGACACCTGGAATAAAGTACAAGATCTGCTAAAACGCAGGACGCGCAGACCAAATCTGCATACAAACATCGGTATCTTTGCCGGTTTTTTAAAATGTGGAGACTGTGGCAGAACCCTCGTTAAAAAAGGCAGAACGGACAAAATGGGCAGGGAGGCGATCAGTTACGACTGTGGAACCTATGTGCGCTCCGGCAGACAATACTGTACCCCGCACCCGATACCGCATTTCGTTCTGGAGAATATCATTTTGGATGATTTGAATACAATTATACAGCGCATGGACAATCTGCATGCCGTCATAGAGCACAGTCTGGCGGCAGCCAACGCCACGGCAGCACCGGCAAATGAACAGGAGAAAAACCGCATAATCGCCGAACTGGAAAAAGTGCGAAAATTAAAAAAAACCGTTTACGAGGACTACCGAAGCGAACTGATTTCCAGAGAAGAATTTACGGCTTATCGCCAGGATTACCAAAAAAGAGAAGCACTGCTGGAAAAGCGTCTTGAGGGCATAGCGCAGCAAAGCACAGTCACGCCGGATATATGGGAAAGTCCGTGGATAAGACGCCTGCTGGAATTTAGGAATATGGAAACATTGGAACGAGATATAGTGGTGGAAATGGTACATGAAATAAAGGTATATGAAGACCACACTATAAAGATCTCCTATAATTTTTCCGACGAATTGGAAACACTTTTCAAAGCGGAATACAGCAGACGATAACAAAAGAAGTCCATGCCTAAATCACGCAGTTTGGCGCCAGGTGATGATAGGAGTAACGTTTTACCGCTAGTTACCGCCTCCACACGGCGGCGATGACCCCGGTAAGATCGGTGTCAACGACGCCCTGGAAAAGGATATCAACCTCTCCATCGCCCTGCAATTAAAAGAGCTCTTTGACGCCCAGGATCAGGTGTCCGTCGTACTCACCAGAGAGAGCGACCGCTGTCTGGCAGACGCCGGCGTCAAAAATCAGAAAGTGTCCGACATGCAAAACCGCTGCAAACTGATCACAGACGTAAACCCTGTCTTTACCATCAGTATCCATCAAAACAGTTATACCACATCAGATATTAAGGGCGCGCAGGTTTTTTATTACAGTCAGTCAGAGCAGGGCAAGACACTTGCCGATACGCTGCAAAACAGCCTGATCGCCAATCTTGACCCTGACAACCACCGTCTCGCCAAAGCCAACGACAGCTACTATCTGCTCAAAAAAACACCCACACCTACCGTCATTGTAGAATGTGGGTTTTTAAGCAATCCTGTCGAGGCAGATCTTCTATTGACGGAAGATTACCAGCAAAAAGTCGTGGCAGCCGTGTATCAGGGTATTATGGACTATATGACTGCGGCAGAAATCCTTGGACCAAACAGCGCCGTACCATCGTCCGAAACTGACGCTGATACGATTCGCCAGGAAGATGTTCTCACACTTCCATCGACCGAAGCTGACGAATAAAACTCTCCGCCATATGAAACAGACGCCCGGTCTGCACGCGGTATGTATCATCTTCCCGGTCCACCGCTTCGCTTTGTGCCTTTTCTCCGAAAGCTCCCATAGAAAAGTGTGCAAAATCCAAGTCCTTTACGGTTACATAGTGCAGGCTGGCATCCGTTTCCCCATCGGTTGTCAGCGCCTGCTGCAAGGTCTGTCTCTGCTGTTCTAAGAGTTCTTTGGTCTCCGGTCTCTCGAACGCAATCATGCCATCGACGCCCTCCCGGGATGCGGTAAAGGTAGCCGCCACTTTACCGTAACGATCACTCTCCATCATCACATCCACCTTACCAGTTGTCCCCGCGTCGCGCTTTAACTTGACGGAAACATTGACGATCTCGTCGCCAACCGGCACCGGCACCGAATACTGTTCCTGCTTAGCCATCTGTCGTCCCAAAGAAAGCTGTGCCGACATCATGCGCATCTGACGTACATCAAGGCTCGTGACATTTTCCTGCTCCATCACCTGCCTGGTTTTGTTCTCCACCAACTGTTTTAGTTTTTGCTGCGCCTGCTCCATGGCTTCCTCCCCGGAAAAAGCGTCGGCAAACTCATCCAACAGCGCCTTTTTATCTTCCGCCAGCTCGCGGTCCCCCTCATCGGGCGCAAAAATCTGTCCAAACATGCGGTTTCTGCTGCCGCTCATAGCCTTTAGCGCCAGCACATAGTTTACCGTGTTGGGAACATCATATTTTTCCAACACCTGATAAAAATCTATGGAACTTCTCGCGCTCTCCTCCAAACGCCCCAACTGCTCTCTGAGATAAGCTGTTTCTTCCTCCCCGCCGGCCGCTTCAGACAGCGCCTGCTTTAACTGTTCTGGCGTCATTTCCTCCCAGTCTTTGATTTTTTCCAACACATCACGCATACGCTCGGGACTCAAGATCTCTGTCACGTCCTTGATGCAATTCATCTGATAAGCCGCATCGATCTGGTCCGTGATCGAGCCCTGGTAGCCGGCGCTCTCTACGCCGTCTGCCGCATCGTCGACCGCGTAATCCATTTTCCCGCTTTTTTTCTCGGAGCGCACCGCAGTAAGCAAATTCTTCATTGTCAGTTCTGCGCCCTGGTGCACCAACGCCCCCACAGCGGCGCCGTCACTGCGCTCAATCTGGTGAATCAGACGATATATCCCTATGTAAGAGCTGCGCTCCTCCTCGCTGATCTGTTGATTCTTCTCCAGCTTCCAAAGGTATTCGCTAAACCGTTCCGCTTCGCCGGAAATCCCTTCTTCCTTTTTGATTTGCTCCGCGGCCGCATTCACGCTGCGAAAGTCCATATCCAGGGGATTGATGCCGTCGCGGATCATGCGGATGACTACGCCGGGTGTCATATTTTTAAATACCCGCTGTACCTCTTCGTCCGCCGCTTTCATTTCTGCGATGGATTCCTCGGTGACGGGCAGGCTATTGTATGCGAGAATACGCACGGCTCTCCTGTTTTCCTCAGAAGTTTCCAGTGACAGGTCGGCCAATATATCGTCCACATTGCAAAATGCCTTATGAATGGAATCTCCCATATCGGCTCTCGGCGCCGTCATCAACGTCTCATATCGCTCATTTGCTCTCTCAAACGTATCTTTTTGCCGCTTTCCAGCTTCATGTGCGGCATTAATAGAATCAACATCTTTCTGCCCCAACACATAGGCCGGTACACTTTTGATGCCCTCTACCTTAGTCAACGTCTCTTTAAACAGGGCCTTGTTGTCGCTGCTCGGTTCTACGTCCGCCGACCGCAGCAGCGTTTCATAATAGGAATCTTCGATGCTCTTAAGCTGCTCCACCAGCTGTTCCAGTGGTTTGGTATCAAGATACATGCCTCTCTTGAGCAGGGCATAATTGGCCTCCACCGTCATCGCAAGGCGTATCTCCTCCAGCTGTCGTCTGGCAGTAAGCAAGTTCATCTCCCTCTGCTGTGCCGCGGAGACGTCGGTCTGCCCTTCCTCCTGCGCAATAGTGTTATCCGTAGAGGAAACCGCATCACCGCCTGATGCTGCCGCAACGTCCCCGTCCTTGGCCAATGCGCTGCCGCTTTGCTCCTGCCCCGGCACGGCGATGCCGCTTTGATCACGGCCAGGGTCCGCCGCATGATCTGCCGACAGTCCCGTATCGCCGGATGACGGTATCGCCGCACCGTTTCGCCGCGCCGCCTGTGCTTCCCTCAGATTTGCCACGGTAAGAGCAAGCCCCCGGTCCGTCAGATAGACAAGGTCCTCCTCTGTTGCCTGGCCGATGACCTCACAGGCTTCGGCCGCCTGCTCCCTCAGCTGGTAATCGGGCACCAGCACCGCGTCGGTCGGCCGTTTTCCCTCTGCTATGGCTTCTGCGACGGCTCCCGCAAGAGTAGCGGCATCACCCGCTTTTTCCCCGACGGCTGCCTCATTTAAACGGTGCAGCTTTATGAGATTCTCAGGTGTCAGCGGCACTTCATTGGAGATCATCCATCGGCTCTCCTCGAGTGTTGTATCATCCACATCGAGACCAGCGCGCAGGATGACCTGCTCAATCTGACTGCGGTAGGAATCCGTCTCCACGGAACTCCCCCCATGATAGCCGGCGCTGTTGTTCTGGGCAAGATAGAGATTGGCAATCGTCGGCATCAGATCATTGTCCAACAAATACTTCTTTGCCCCATCGGAGGGATTTTTCAATGTCATCGCCTGCATCAAAGCTTTTGCCGCCTCCCGCTGATTGGCCTGCGTCAACGGCAGATCTGCCTGCCGCATGGCCGCGGCAAGCTGTGCCGCAAGCTCCGGGCTTCCGGTAATCTCTGCCAACTGTTCGAGACTTAAATCATCCCCAAAAGCAGAAATATCCACCCCCGCCTTGGCAAGTTCCGCTTTGATCTTATCAGTCACGGTAACGATCGTGTTCACCGACGTGGAGTCTAAGGAGAAACCCTCCTCCTGCATCTTGGCATAATCCTCCTCCGATGTGGTGTTGGAGAGAACCGCCATCTGATTTTTGCGGTCTGTCGCGCTCATGCCCGCGCCCTGTTCCATGTCCTCGAGAATATTGTCCTCCTCCACCTGAGGTTTGCCGTATGTGACGTCTTTCATATTTACCGTTACCGTGCCGGTTTCCTTGCTCTTTTCTGTGGAAGCCTTTGCGCTCACAGTTGCAGCGTCGCCCGCCGCTGCCCCTGCCTGCTGTATAAAATCAATCACACTTTTATTCTGCTGCTCAACTCTCATAATCACAATCCTTTCCCTTATTCCAACCCCCACGCTGTCAATGCCGTTCACAGAATAACGCGCTTATGCCCGCATCCGCTCCCCCTTCCCTCATACGCATGAGGGGCTTTCCTATGATAAATAAATGGCGCAATTTCATCCGGTATCTTCCCAAAATCTTTGCGCCATCCTTAGCTGATCATTATATCGGTCAGATCAGCATAATTATTAACTTATACTATCAAACAGCCGAAGCTTGCGCTGGCAATATCGCGCACTAAAAACGGAACACGGCCACGCCGTATGCCGGAAGCGGATATGCAATCGAAAACGGTTTTCCATCGCACTCTTTCTTAAGCGCCCGGTAAGAGTCGGGTTTTGCTTCGCCGCTGCCGCCAAATTCCGCCGCGTCGCTGTCTAAAATCAGCTTGTACGCCTTTCTCTTGGGCACGCCCACACGGTATTCGGGACGCTCCACCGGAGTAAAATTGAATACAAACAAGAGATTATTTTTACCATCCTTGCTCTTGCGGATAAAGCTGAAAATACTGCGCTCGTTGTCGTTGGCATTGATCCACTCAAAGCCGTCCCAACTGCTGTCAAGCTCATAGAGACAGCGGTTCTTCTGGTAGATATGCAAAAGCTTCTTCATCCAGTCATGGATTCTCTGGTGCTTGGGATCGGCAAGCAGATACCAGTCAAGCTCTCTCTCCTCGCTCCACTCCCGCGACTGGGCAAACTCCTGCCCCATAAACAAGAGCTTTTTGCCTGGGTGCCCGATGACAAAGGCATACGCCACCATCAGATTGCGGAACTTATCGTCCTCTAAACCCGGCATCTTGTTGAGCAGTGAGCATTTCAGATGTACCACCTCGTCGTGGGAAAGCACCAGGATATACTTCTCGCTCTCATTGTAGCTCATGGCAAATGTCATCTTATTGTGATTGTTGGCACGGAAATAGGGATCAAGCTTCATATAGTCGAGAAAATCGTGCATCCAGCCCATATTCCATTTGTAACTGAAATTGAGGCCGCCCTCCTCCACGGGAGCGGTCACTTTCGGCCACGCCGTCGACTCCTCCGCGATCATCATCGCACCCTTGTTTCTTCCGCAGATCAGCGTGTTGATATGTTTAAAGAACTCGATCGCCTCCAAGTTCTTATTGTCGCCGTATATATTGCGCACCCACTGGCCATCCTGCTTGCCGTAATCGAGATAGAGCATAGAGGCAACCGCATCCACACGCAGGCCGTCCACATGGTAATGCTCCACCCACAGCAGTGCACTGCCTATCAGAAAATTCTTGACCTCATTCTTAGCATAATCAAATATCTTTGTGCCCCAATCGGGATGTTCGCCCTTTCTCGGGTCCGCGTACTCGTAGAGGCATGTACCGTCAAACTCCGCCAGACCATGGGCATCCCGCGGGAAATGAGCCGGAACCCAGTCGAGAATCACGCCGATCTTGTGCTTATGGCATTCATTTACAAAGTAGGCAAAGTCCTCCGGCTTACCGTAGCGCGACGTCGGCGCGTAATAGCCGGTGACCTGATATCCCCAGGAACCGTCAAACGGATACTCGGAAATTCCCATCAGCTCCACATGTGTATAGCCCATCTCAATCACATACGGAATCAAATGCTCCGCCAGATCGCGGTAACTGTAGAATCCTTCATCTTCCCGCCCCGGATGCCGCTTCCAGGAACCGGGATGTACCTCATAAATCGCCATCGGCTGAGCATAGATATCCTCCACGGCCGCCCGCGCCGCCATCCACTTATCGTCAGTCCACTTAAAATGGTCGATATCCGCGACAGCCGAAGCGTTGCCGGGGCGCAGCTCCGCATAATTGGCGTAGGGGTCTGCCTTATATAAGCGTTTGCCGTCCTTCGTCTCAATCAGATACTTGTAAAGATCTCCCTCCTCGACGCCGGGGATAAACAGTTCAAAAACCCCCATGTCATCCAGCGCCTCCATCTCATTGGCCGTCTCATCCCACTCATTGAATGTTCCAATCACCCACACACGCGCTGCGTTCGGCGCCCAGAGATCAAAGCACACCCCGTTAATGCCAAACTGATCTGTAAAATGCGCGCCTAACTTCTTGTAAATGTCATAGTGTGTTGCCTGCCCATACAAATAGCGGTCCAACTTTGTAAAATTCGCCATAATAGCCTCGCCTCCCATAATATATTCTAAAATCCAAAATCTTTCTCATGCAGGATTACATAATCCTCGTCGTCATACCGCTGAGAGGTGATAATGCTAAACAGCTTTTTTACGCCTCCCCTTTCCACATGGCGGATCGCCTCATCTACAATGTCCTTTACCTCCGTCAATGTCGTGGCATGGTCAAGCTTTTGTATGTTGCTGATGCTGTTATAAAGCGCCAGCACACCGAGCTCGTCTATTTTATAGCCCAGTTCATTGGCATACGCCTTGGCGAAAGAAACCAGCTCGTCGCTGGTAAAAGTCGGGATATTGATACGCTCCGTAAAACACTGTGCGAGCGCGGGATTTAAACTGAGAAATTTCTCGATGCCTTTGTGCGTATCTTCCACCATCAGCAGCAATCCACTCTCATCCCCCGCGAGGAGCGCCGCCAGCTCATTGGCCGTCTTGACAGAAATATCGCCTGCCTTCTCGATAATCAGACAGCCTCCCGCCACTTTTTTTATCAACCCCGCGACTTCACGCTGGTTCAAAACGGAAGCCTCTATCTTTCCGACTTTCCCAGTCGGTCGATTGAGCATTTGCTGTAACGCGCGTATCATGGCCGTCGCCAGCACAGTTTTTCCGCTCCCAGAGTCGCCGCGTATCATCAGATTACCGGTTACAGCCGCCTGGCCCGCCGCCAATCGGCCCCCCATTCCATTCAACGCCTGGCAGATCTGTGTCTCCATCCCCTTGATCGAAACAAAATAAGTGAATATTTCACGCTGTTGCTTGGACAGCTCCTTTATCGGCCGGAAGCTGTCTGCCTGACCGACTTTAGGCATCTTTTGCGTGGGCGCGGTGGCGTTCATAGCTTCCATGGACTTCATAGCCTCGCGCAGAATCGCCTCTTCCATCTGCTGCTCGTCCGCCCCTTGGGCTGTCTTCGGAGGCTCCTCCTCCACCTGTGGAAATATCTTCGTCTGCTGCCTGCCTGCCTTCGCTTGCTTCTTCGGCGCCTCCTTTGACCCACCGGCTGGCTCACCCCCATCTAGGCCGCGCGCCTCGCCCGTCTCCGCCGCATCATCTGCCGCAATGTCAGGCACTTCTTGTAACTGCTCAGACGGTTTTTTAAGAGGCGGCTCCTCCGGCGCCTCTGATACCGATGCCTCCGGTTCGCTCGGCCTTGCCTGGGAGATCTCCTCCTGCATCAGTGCCGTGTCATGGCTGATCTCCTCCATCTGCTGCTGTAACAGTTGATTCATCTGCGCGACAAATGCTGCGGCCTTTTCGTCCTCAACATCGTCCCCTTCCTGGTATTGCTGCAATAAATCTTGCGGCGTCATACCGGAATCGAGAACGGGCAGTACCTCTGACAGCTGCCCCATAATATCCACAACATCTCGGATAGCCTGCTCTTTGGCCGCCTTAAGGTTGCGCTGTTTGGCTTCCTCCTGTGCATGCTCCCATTCTTCTAACAGATCACCGATACTGATTTGGCCCGTGATCTGCCGTTCGATCATTCTCTGCTCAGGCACCACAAAACTGAACTGTCCCTGCGGGTCCTCGGCAAGCATATGATTGTAATCAGGATGACTCTCCGCGTAAACCTCCGCGGCTGAGATTTCCGGTCGTTCTACTTTGGGCAGGTCTGAGGTGATATGCATATTGGGCACTTCCTCCACAGCCTGCTTAATCATCGCCATGCCGGTAGAAATATCGTCCTCCCTTGTCGCCCCCCGGATGGTGCGCATACCGAATTTCACGATATCCTGCAGGCTCTGCGTATTGAACCGATCCGGCGACAACTTGACTTTCGGTATCTTTACCGTATTATTGACAATCTCGCCGGACTCTAGTACCTCACCCGGCCGCACCTCAACCATACTCTCTCTTTCCGGCTCCGCACTTCGCAAAGAAGTGAACGGATTTTGACTCTCCGCAGACGCTTTCTCTCCCTCTGGCTCTGTCTGCCGGCTAAAATCATATACGTTCTGATACTCCGCCGTCTGGCGGTACTCGCTGTCCGCGGGCGCCTGCGTCTGTATCTCCCCGCCCACTGCAACGCCCTTTTTTTGCTGCAAGCGGCGGTACTTCCTCTCCTGCATCTCGGTCAGACGTCCATAAGCCATCTTTACTTCAAGAGCGCGCTCCACATAATCGCCCTCTCCAAACCACAATATCAACTCGTCACAGGCGTCAATACACTTTTCTTCCATCCCGGCCTGCCGATAAAGCGTCACCAGTTCATACGCCCACTCTTCCGAATACTCCTGTGTCTTTAACTCCTCCAGAATTTCGATCAGGGTACGGATATCCACGCCGGTTGCTTTGCCAATCTCATAGCGCAGCACATATCTGAGGTTATCATGGGGTGCAATGTTTACAAACTCCTGATAGTAATCTTCGGCCTCATCAAACCGCCCCATCTTAACGGCGAGCTCTGCCAACCGGTAGATAACCGTCCGGCCGATCGGCGTGCGGTCATACGCCATCAACAAAATCTCTCTGCTCTCCTCGTACCGTTCTACTTTCTCGTAAATCTCGCCGGCTTTCATTAAATCATATACGTTTTTTATTTTGTGCCAATTAATACTGTCTGCAATCTCCGCCGCCTCCTGATATTTGCCCTGGGCGGTCAGAGATTTTAACTCATCCAGTTTTAGTTTGTATTCAAACTTATCCAATGAATCCTCCATTATCCGGTGTACCGTACTCCGCGGCTCTTTAAAGCGCGAATTTACTACATTTACAGTAATTTTCAACGTTCTTAAGTTTAGCACATGCACCGTGCGATGTCAAAAATTACCCGCGCCCTTTTTTCTTCGGCCTCTGCTTTCGCAACTTGCGCTCTCTCGCTTTCTCCACAGGCTTTTCGGCGTACACCAGATGATTCGTCTCCCTGTCCACGCTGACCATATCGACATAATTCTCCGTGTGAATCGGCAGCTCCCGCTTGTGCAGAATATACTCGACTATATTCTTGACGATATAATAGATGACTGCCATAAACGGAACGCCCAGCAGCATACCTAAAAATCCCCACAGCCCGCCAAACACCATGATGGCAAAGATAACCCAAAATGAGGACAATCCTGTGGAATCGCCAAGTATCTTCGGCCCGATGACATTGCCGTCGAGCTGCTGCAGGATCAGAACAAAGATCAAAAAGTAAAGGCTCTGCATCGGATTTTGCAGCACGATGATAAAAAACGAGGGGATCGCTCCGATGATTGGTCCAAAAAACGGAATGATATTGGTTACTCCGATAATCACAGACACAAGCACCGTATCCGGCATGTCCATAATGCTGAGCACGATATAGGCGAGCACTCCGATGATGGCGGAATCTAATATCTTGCCGGAGATAAATCCGCCGAAAATCTCGTTGCTCTTGTGGACGGTGCGAATAATGACATTGGCGCGCACCGGCTTAAATACCGCATAGAGAAGCTTTTTGGCCTGTCCGGCAAACGTCTCCTTGCTGTACATCACATAGACGGAAACGATAAGCCCCACCAGAATATTTACGACAAACTTGACGCCGGATATCACGCTCGTGGTGATGGATACCAGATAAGTCTGCATCTGCTTTAAGGCGGAGCCTGTAAAAAACGACTCAATAAACTCGGTCGCTTTCTGGATACCCTCTCTTGCAAACGCGGCAATCTCCGTGTCTCCTTTAATAAAATCGTTCGCCCACAGAATCAGATTGTTGATCTCCTGGGGAAGATCGGCCACCAGTTCCTGAATACTGTTGCTGACCGAGGGAACGATTGCCACCAGTAAAAGGGTAATGATACCGACAAAAACTGCCAGCGCACATACAATCGCCGCCGCCCTGGAGATCTTTTTCTCTTTCTCCTCCGTCTTAAACTTCCCCTGCAAACCTCTCTTGATATGGCGCTCGAAAAAGTTCATGACAGGATTGAGTAAATATGCCAGCACAAACCCTATGATAATCGGCTGCAAAATCGCAAACAGCTTTCCCCAGAAACTGGCAAATCCGTTGTAGCGGTATATCATAAAGAAAAACAGGGTGCAGCAGCAGAACGTCACAAATACGACTGCCGCTATGGACATATATTGCTTTGGATTCCACCCGGATTCCTTTTTCTTCTCTAAATGCTTCTCTTCCAATATCCTTTACCTCATACCTTATTATTTTATAGATAAATCCTATATTGCTGCTTGATATTATTATAGCGTATCTGCCAAGTTTTTCAATTAAATTATGTATTTTTATCGAAAAAAGAAATCTCTCCATTCGGGATTTTCGGCGGCGCTCTTTCCCACAAAACAGGGGAAACAATCGTCCTTTGCCAGATGACTGTTTCCCCTGTCGGAAATATATATTTAGATATTTGGGTTTATTCTATAAATGCCTGCAAAACATTTAACCTTTATAGTAATTAATCAGGCATCCTTTCAGGATGATCTCGCGCTCATCATCGGTCATGGCGCCAAGCCGAAGTTTAAACTCCTTCAAGTCATCCCCTTTCACCACATAAGCGGTGATCTCATCCGCTTTCTGCTCCACCGCTCTGCGGATATCCGGCACAAACAGATAATCCAGATTTTTAAACGGCAGATCGCCCTGCGGAATCAAAAACGGCAGCATACCCCAGTTGATAAGATTGGAGCGGTAACGCTTAGTTGCGTACTCGTTGGCGATATTCGCCCATCCGCCAAGCACCTTCTGACAGGAAGCCGCCTGCTCGCGCGCAGAGCCGTCACCCGGCTTAACCGCGAAAATCGTGCTTCCAAAACCAATGTTCTCTCTTATCACACCGTCGTGGAAATCCTTGTCCGGAAACGCTTTTTTGATCGCGTCCATCACCGACTTTAATTCCGGATATGCTTTCCCTGGGCAACAATCGCTCTCCACCGCTTTCTGTGCCTGCTGAATCTCTTTCGCGCGGCCTACATACAGCGGGTCTTTTCTGGAAAGTGCAAACTCTGCGAGTCCTAACGGATTTGAGCGGAACGAGGATGTCTCTCCCGAGGGAATCAGTTCGTCGGTCGTCGTAACCGGGTCATGAATCTCGGAAACCACCTTTAACACCAGATTGTTGGGCAGAGCGCTCATAACGGGCCAGTCCTTGATATTAGGGCCAAACTGGATCGCGACATCCGGGTCCGCAACCCCTTTGCTGTCAAAAACGCGGTTCTCGTAGATTGTCTTATCAAAGAAATATTTGGGCTTCGTAAAGTCCACATCCACATCGGTCGCAGCCGTCAGATACCCCTTGTTCGCTGCCGTCGCGGCAATCGAGCGCGCATCCATAAGAGCCACGGAAGCCACCTGGCCGTTCTGCACCTTAGAACCCTCACGGTTCGGGAAATTTCTCGTCGAATGGCGGATGGAGAACGCATTGTTAGCCGGCGTGTCACCGGCGCCAAAGCATGGGCCGCAAAATGCGGTCTTGACGATGGCTCCAGTCTGCATCAGCGCGGCAACCGCGCCATTCTTCACCAGTTCCATATAAATCGGCGTGCTCGCCGGATAAACGCTCAGCGTAAACTCATCCGGCCCAATGCTCGCCCCGCGCAGAATATCCGCCGCGTCACAGATATTCTCGAAACCACCGCCCGCGCAGCCGGCGATAATGCCCTGATCGACATAGAGCCTGCCGTCCCGGACCTTGCTCTTTAAGTCAAGCGCTACGGCACCGTCAAAACTTACCTGCGCGCGCTTCTCGCAGTCATCGAGAATATCCATCAGATTAGCGTTCAGTTCCTCAATCGTGTAGGTGTTGCTCGGATGAAACGGCATGGCAATCATCGGTTTGATTTTCGACAAATCAATCTCGATCATGCCGTCATAATAGGCCGCCGCACCGGGATTTAACTCTTTGTATTCGCTGACCCTGCCGTGAATATCATAAAACTCCCTCACCTTATCATCGGTTGCCCAGATCGAGGAAAGACAGGTTGTCTCGGTCGTCATCACGTCAACGCCAATGCGGAAATCAACGCTGAGATTCGTAACACCCGGTCCCACAAACTCCATGACTTTATTCTTGACATAGCCCTTGTCAAACACCTCGCCGATGATCGCCAATGCCACGTCCTGCGGACCTACGCCTTTTGCCGGCGTACCGGTCAGGTAAACCCCGATCACACCCGGCATATCGATATCATATGTCTTGTTTAAAAGCTGTTTTACCAGCTCCGGCCCGCCTTCGCCGACCGCCATCGTGCCGAGCGCACCGTATCTGGTGTGAGAGTCGGAGCCGAGTATCATACTCCCCCCTCCCGCAAGCATCTCGCGCGCAAACTGATGGATGACTGCCTGATGCGGCGGTACATAGATGCCGCCGTAGCGCTTTGCGCAAGTGAGTCCGAACATATGATCGTCCTCGTTGATCGTCCCGCCGACAGCGCAGAGACTGTTGTGACAGTTCGTAAGTACATAGGGAATTGGAAACTTCTCCAGCCCCGACGCGCGCGCGGTCTGTATAATGCCCACAAATGTAATATCATGAGAAGTCAGCTTGTCGAACTTAATCTGAAGCTTCCTCATGTCGCCGGAAACATTATGTTCTTTTAATATGCCATAGGCGATTGTATTCTGTGCCGCCTGCTCTTTTGTGACCGAAACGCCCGTCTTTGCCGCTATCTCGTCTAACGCTGTGGCGGAATCCTCCACCAGCTCATTGCCATTGATTAAATATACACCTTTTTCGTATAACTTCATCTTTATCCTCTTTTCTTCTCACATTTCCAGTCATGCCACCAAAGGCGGCATTTCCGCCTACGGCGGCACAAACAATCCTTGAAGAACGCTGTTCTTGCGTTCTTCTGTGTGAAGTTTTAGAATTTCTTAATCTGTGTACTTTGCAGACTCAGAAATTCTCTTCACACATGCTTCCTAAGGAATTATATAAGTCCCTCACCTAAAAATCAAGCGAAATAGACAGAAAAGCTAATAATTACCTTAAACAGATCGCCGTCCACCTCAATATTAAATCTGCCGCCCATCATCGTGGTAAGATTTTTGGCAATCGAGAGTCCAAGCCCCGTCCCCTCGGTCGTGCGGGAGGTATCCCCGCGCACAAAGCGCTCCGTGAGGTCCGGCGTCTGGCTGTTCTCCGCAGCTAGCGAATATTCCGAGACGTTTTTCATGGAAAACAGCACTTCCCTTTCCTCCTGTGTCACTTCCACAAAAATCCTTGTCTTTTCCAGGGCATACTTCGCCGCGTTATTATAAAGATTTTCGATTACGCGGTAGAGCTGTCTGCCGTCGGCACAGATATAGATGGACTCGCGCGGCAGCTTCGTGACTACGGTAAGCTCCTTTGCCTCAAACTTATCGTTAAACTCTGCCCCCGTCTGATATACCAGTTCGACGATATCAATCTTTTGCATATCAAGTGTAATATTTCCCGAACTGATGCGGGATGCCTCGACCAAATCCTCGGTCAATTGTTTTAGGCGCTGCGATTTTTCATCGAGGATACGAATGTAGTTGGTTACCCGCTCGTTATCGATCTCCTCGCGTTTTAAGAGACTGACATAATTGATGATCGAGGTGAGCGGCGTCTTGATATCGTGCGACACATTGGTAATCAAATCGGCTTTCATGCGCTCATTTTTGGTGGAATCCTCCACCGCTCTGCGCAGCCCTTCGCCGACATTGTTGACGGCCTCCGCTAACTTGCGCTCCTCGCCGTGCAGCATCTTCGCGTTAATCTTATCCTCCAGGCGGCCCTGGGAAATCCGCTCCACACCCTTTAAAATCTGGTAGCGCTCGACTGCCTTATGCAAAAACAGATACGCCTCCCCGCAGCTAAAGAGCAGCAAAAGCATAAAAGCGGTGGGCTTTTGGTAATAAAACGCCCAGACGGCCAATATAAAGCACACCAGCATATGAATCGAAAACAAGATCACAATCTGTATCGTGACACTGCGCTCCCGAAACAATTTGGAGAACTTTTGCGACAGCCAGTAAACAAGGCTGCTCTTCCACATGGTCTCCGCCTTTAAGCGGCGCACCATGCTCAGATAAAAGATCAGGAAACACGCGTCCAGAAGGAAACTGATCGTGCCGGAGGCTACCAGAAGCCCGGACACATCCCACTGCTGCCGGTTGAGCCGCGCCATCAAAAAGATCAGTTCTGTCGCGGCCACAATAAACGCGGCGATTAAAATCTCCGTTTTGATGCGGTCAATGATGCTCAGGCTGATCTCCTCACCCTGGTTTTTGTGGCCGGACACAATCGTGAGGTAGACCAGCGACACAATCCATCCCATCATACTGCAGATCGCCCCCATCACGCCAACTTTGGCCCACGGGTGCAGCCTCTCATATTCGCTCTTTGCCCTGAACAGATCGTCATTGGCAGAAAACTGCGTATCTATGCCGAACACCAGTATCACACGGTCCGACTTCCAGTAATCCCTGTCGGCGCGGCTTTTGAGAAAATAATCCTCCAAACCGCGAATATCCGTGCCGAACTCTCTGTTTAGCATGTCATAGAGCAGATAGTTGCCCATCGTCTTAGCTTCCATCAGAATCGTCTGCACGTCAAAGTTCTGCCCCGCCTCGCTGTCCGGCTGGTTTGTATACCAGTTTCCCTTGCGGTCCCGGCACCAGAAACAGAAATTTGTCTCTTCCGCCTTAAACTCATTGACATACTGTAAATAGAGCGCGGTCTCATCCGACGTGCGCTCATCTCCCCGCTTTAAGAGATACAGGTAAGTAGCGAGATTATCACACTTTTGTTCCAGAAGATTCACATAATACCCCGACTCCAGGAAATCTACTGTTCCAAAATCCGTCATCTGCAAAATATTTTTGCGTAGCAGCGCACCCACCAAAAAAACTGATATTGTCAGGGCGATCATAAAAAACATGTGAAGCAGCACCCCGGTAATCTTGCTCCCATTGGAAAATGATTTTTTATCCATATATTTTTCAGTGTGGCGAACTGCCGCACTTCCCTCTAATTTTTCTCTATTTTATAACCCACGCCCCAGACCACCTTCAAATAGCGCGGTTCTTTGGGATTGATCTCTATTTTTTCGCGGATATGGCGGATATGTACCGCCACAGTGTTGTCCGCGCCGATCGCATTTTCATTCCATATACTTTCGTAAATCTGATTGATAGAAAATACTTTGCCCTGATTCTTAACCAGCAGCAGCAAAATATTGTATTCGATCGGCGTTAAGCGCACCACCTCGCCGTCAACCGTCACTTCCTTGAGATCGTCGTTGATCGAAAGACCGCCAGTCGAGTAGACAGCTCCCTGTGCCTCCGCCGCATTGCCAAGCTTAGTATAACGACGCAGCTGGGACTTAACTCTGGCGATCAGCTCCAACGGATTAAACGGTTTTGACACATAATCGTCCGCTCCCACGTTCAACCCCAAGATCTTGTCCATATCCTCCGTCTTCGCCGACAGAATAATGATCGGAATACTGCTCTCCTGCCGTATTTTTAATGTCGCTCTTATACCGTCAAGCTTTGGCATCATCACATCTATGATAAGAAGCTGCACATCCTGCTCCTGTAAAACAGCGAGCGCCTCCTCGCCGTCATAGGCCTTTAATACGGCATAGCCCTCCTGCTGCAAATAGATCTCAATGGCTTCCACTATTTCTTTATCGTCATCGCATACTAAAATGGTCTGCATCCTGTTTCCTCGCTTGTTTTCATATTAACGCTTACTTTTTCCTGCCAAAACGTCCGGCTTTCTTTGCTTTCTCCGGTGCAGCAGCAGTCTCCTTCTCCCCAAAATCTTCAATCTCCATATGGTCTTTCCACTTAAAATACTCTGCATCCAGATTGACACGTATCTCAGGCGTCACTCTGATCTCCGGTTCATCGCCATAGTCATAGACCTCTTCTTCCCCGCCAGGCACAGCCAGCTGCACTGACGACTCCTTGGCATACTCCTCTCTCCCCAGAGCCACAACGGTCTGGGCCGCGATCTTATCGGCAAGCGCGTCGACATCGACGATTTTGCCGCCGGATATCTCGGCCTGTGAATTTTCTGTTTTCATACCCTCTTTTAAGATTCCTTCAAGCTCCTGCATCTCGGCGTCCAGGCTTTGCTCATACGTCACAGTGCCGCGATCCTTAGTCGGCCCCGCCATGTCCTGGGACATTTCCCCCCGCGCCTCTTGGTCTGCTTCCGGCGCCTGTTTCTGCTGTTCGCCGCCCGCCGCGGCCGTCTTTGTCTGGGTCTCGCCGCCCACTGCCAGGGTTTCTTTCTTCTGTCTCTCACTGCCCACGGATGCCGCTTTCTTCTGCGAACCTTTGCCCGCCGCAGACGTTTTCTTCTGACGTCCGCTGCCCGCCGCGGCCGCGCGCTCCTCTTTCTCTCTCTGGGGCGCATCTTCCTGAAGCGGAATACCGTTGCGCTCAAAATAGTCCTTGTTGATCTTGATCTCCGGCTTGATATGAGCCGTAGGCGATACCTCCACCTCCTGCTCCTCATCCTTTTCCTTATCAATCTGTTTGTTGCGCTCTTCGATCAGCTGCAAATATTTGTCGGTATCCTTCAAATCCTGTAGCTGGCTCTTCAATTCGAGCCTGTTTCCCGCAATGGCATCTTTTTTGCTATGCAAATCCTTTTCCATCCTGTGAAACGAATCGCGCAGTGATTCCATGGTTTCATCCACAATATCCATCGCGCGGCGCAGCGCCTCGTCGGTGTACATAACAGAAGCGGCGTACACATCTTCCGCTGTATGTCTGGCATCGCGGATAATGGCCTCCCCAACTTTCCTTGTATCCCTCTCCGCTTTGTCTTTTCCCCGCTGCGTCAGCTCATATTCCTCCATCATGCCATACATACAGAGGTTGAGCTCCTGTAAAAGACCGATCAGCTCCTGTTTGTCCACAATCACGGTGCCTGCCGCCTCGTCATAGACCTCACTCTGCGATAATAAAATATGAAGTTTTCTTAATACCTGTTCCGTGTTGTCCTGTACGCTCATATCTTATTCCTTTACTGCTGCTATTCCTGATGCTCCATAAAACTGTCCAACAAATCCATAACCCCTTCTTTCGTGGCAAATCCCCGGGAAAACGCTGTGGCGCTGCCCGCACAGATTCCCGTCCAGAAAGCCTCCTCATAACTGCCGGAATCCAGATAACCGGCCAAAAATCCCGCCACCATGGAATCCCCGGCGCCCACAGAATTTACAAGTTCTCCTTTGGGCGCCCTGGCCTTGTAAACCATTCCGTTTTTCGTGACGCAGACCGCGCCGTCTTTGCCCAGAGAAACGATCACATTCTCCGCTCCCATTTCCTGAAGCATATAGGCGTATCCGACTGCCTGTTTCTTGTTTTTTATCGTGTCGCCAAAAAACGCTTCCAGCTCCGTTTTATTGGGTTTGATCAAAAACGGATGATATGGCAGCGTCTTTAACAGTGAATTTTTCTCTGCATCTACCACAAGCCGCACGCCTTTTTCCTTCATACGGCACGCGATATCCCGGTAGAGATTGTCCGGCAGCTCGGCAGGGATACTGCCGGCAATCACCAAAAAATCATCCTCATCAAGCTCTTCGAGCTGCTCGAAAAGCTGTTGACGTTCACCCCTCGAAACAGCAGGTCC
>CAJTYI010000012.1 GCA_910584215.1 uncultured Roseburia sp.
CTGAAAAGACGTATCACCCGATGCCCCAAAGAAGCACGCTTAGAACCTCTGGCATTTGCTCCATTCAGAAAAAAGCAAAGACTGTGGCGCCAACTCACGATGAATTGCCGCATTTACCTTGTGTAAAGAAAAAGTTTTTAGAAGTTTACGATAGAATAAATATACGACACATTGGCATATTTATTCAGTCAAAACAATGGCTAATAATCTATAGTATTTTAGTTTGTCAAGTTTGTTTCTATAAATAGTATCGGGAACATAAGCGCATAAAAACAAGGGGCTGTCGCAATAATCATTCTTAATGCGACAGCCCCTTATTCTTAATCTGGCAAATTTAATCCAACATCGTAAGCTCTTTATAATAATCCGCATAATCCTTGCGCTTTTCGTTGGTAAAAGCGATCGCTGTGCGAGGATGCTGATTGAGGATACCGGTCATAAGGTATTGAAGATCATATCCCCATACCGTTCCCTCCTCCTGCAGCTTTTTCATATAATTCTCCACAAACTCAATAACCGGGAACAGCTGATACTTCGGATTGCGCAAAAGTCCCAGCAAGAGCTCCATCGCACAATTGCCAGCGCCGCGTCCCATGCCAAGATAGGTGGCGTCTAGCCAGTCCACGCCGTCCCCGACTGCCTCGATCGTATTGGCAAACGCCAGCTGCTGATTATTGTGGGCATGAATCCCGATCTTTTTATTGTATTTGGCCGCAAACTCGGCATAAACGTCCACGATGCGCTCAATCTGCTCCGGGTAGAGCGCACCGTAACTGTCGACAATATAAATAACATCCACCGGAGATTCCCCCAGTATCTGTAATGCGGTCTTTAGATACTCCTCCTGCGCGTTCGAGATTGCCATAATATTGCATGTGACCTCATAGCCTTTGCGCACGGCGTCTTCGATCATATCCACCGCGGCGGGAATCGTACTCAGATAGGTGGCCACACGGATCAGATCAATCGGGCTGTCCTGCCGGTCTGCGATATCTCTCTGGTAATTGCATCGCCCCACATCCGCCATAACTGCAAGCTTTAAATCGGTGTCGTTGTCACCGACAATTGCGCGAATATCGTCGTCGTTGCAGAATTTCCACTTGCCAAACTTATCGACGTCAAACATTTCCTTGGAGGCCTTATAACCAAACTCCATGTAGTCGACTCCGGCCTTTCGATTCGTCTCATAAAGTTTCTTCACAAACTCGTCGGTAAATTGAAAATTGTTCACCAGTCCGCCGTCACGAAGCGTCGCGTCAACCACGCGAATATCCGGGCGGTAATTCATTAATTTGGATACTTCTTTCATCTTTCCTCACATTCCGCCGCGCAAGCGACATATTATTTGTAAAAATCATTCGTCACTTCCATACGCGATACATTTTAGCACATCAAAGTGTAAAAGTAAAGATATTACTTTTTCATCTCCTCCAAATCTTTGAGCAGTTCACTCGAGTAGGACTTTGCCTCCTGATATACCTGTTCTGCCTTCGTATAATCTTCCTCAAACAGAGCCTTTAGCGCCTGGGAACCAAAATTGTGAAAGCGCTTGTGCTTGTCTCCAATTTGATTCCAGATCGCACGTATCTGCTCGCGGTTGGGCGTCATGGCATAATAAAAGTGACCGAAGCCGCACTTAGATGGGTCGATCTGAAGCGGTAATATCTCATGCTCTTTCACCATATGCTCTAAGGTCGCCAGCCAATTTTTATGCGCCCCGATCGCGCTTTCGATGTACTTGTCAAAGGCACTCTTCTTCAGGCTGTAGAATGCGTCCTGAGACATTTTTCCCATGACCTTGGCCGCACCGTCCAACATCGCCTCCACCTGCACCACTGGTTCCGTGACCTTTTTAAGTCCGCTGCTGACCTCATGCATCGTCTCCGTATCTCCCTGAAGCCGTCCGCACTGCTCTTCGATATTGGCCGCTGCCGACTCCAGCTCCACCATAGAGCTGCTGATCTCCTCACTGACTGCTGCCAGAGAACTGATGGAATCGTTGATGCCGGAGACATTCCGGCGATTCCCCTCGTTGATCTCCCAGACATGACCTATCTTCTCCGTCATATCATTTAATCCGTCTATTGTCTGCTGCGCACTGTCAGCGCTCTTGTGGGAGGCGGAGCGAATCCCCTCCACAAACCGGCCCATATTGCCGATCAAATTTTTCGTCTCTTCGGCCAGCTTACGGATTTCTTCCGCCACCACGGCAAATCCTTTCCCGGCCTCCCCTGCCCTCGCCGCCTCAATGGAGGCGTTGAGCGCCAAAAGATTCGTTTGCGCCGAGATCGCATTAATCCCCGCAATCACGTCATTCATATGGTCAATCACATCATACAGTTCCGACATATCGTGCTGCATCTCGTGCGACGCTCCGATGATCTGGCCCGACAGATCACGGATCAGCGTCAGCTCGTTTTGTCCAGCCTCGATGTGTTCCAACATTCGGCTGCTGTCCTCGGAAGCCCTAATCATCGTATTGGTCAGCTCCTCATGCTGCCCGGAAACGCGCCCCGCCACATCGACGCTCTCCCTGGATGCCTGAAAAATAATTCCGGTCGCATCTGCAACCTTCTGGGAAAGGTCCGTCATTTTTTCATTATACAATTCCAATGTCAAATCCAGCGCACTCAGCTGCATCAACGCTTTCATATTTTCTTCCAAAACAGTCTCAAACTGTTCCTTTCCCGCACAAAGACGCTGATAGATGGCGGCAAGCTCCACATTTGACGAATAGTCCGCCTCCCGCAGCCTGGCAAGTTCCTCTAGTAATTGATTTTTGTTTTTTCCAAATGTCATCATACCGTTCTCCAATCTTACAGATGCGCATCTTACTACTATCCGTTCATAAACTAAACATTTTTTATATTCTTCAGCCATTTCTGCCGAAAAAGGCGTACAAGGAATATCGTGCCGCGAAAGCACAGTTCGACTGCCATCGCTATCCACACACCACGCAGCCCCAGTGTCCCTGCCAAAAGAAATGACAACGGCAGGCGCACCCCCCACAGGCTCACAAGGTTCATAATGCTCGGAATCAGGGTGTCACCAGCGCCGCGCAGCACGCCGGCAACCACAATCGAAGCTCCAAAGAGCGGCTCCGCAAACGCCTCTATGCGCAGAATTTTGGTGCCAAGCTCTCTGACTGCCGGGTCGGGTGACAATAGCCCGATCATAAAGGGGGCCGCCAGGTACATGAGCGCCCCCATCATCGCCATAAGCGCCATGCCCATGCCCACCGTAATCCGTCCAAACGACATGGCGAGTTTGCCGCGTCCCGCGCCTACACTCTGCCCGGTCAAGGTGGTCGCCGCGTTAGCGATACCGTACCCTGGCATATAACAAAGACTCTCGGCCGTCACCGCAAACGAATTGGCCGCGATGGCGACCACACCGAGCGGCGCCACAATTTTGGTTGCAAATACCTGGGCTAAGCACACGACAAAATGCTCAAATCCGATCGGCAGCGCGAGCACTGCCGCGCGTTTGACGCAGGCTGCCTCCAGCCTATAATCTTCGCCGCTCCTTGAGCGCAGCAGCGGTGTGCGAAAAATCAGCCAGCTCATCATCAGACACATTATGACCAACTCTGCACACGCGGTGCCGAGCGCCGCCCCCATCACGCCAAGTCCGGCGCCGGGCACACGCAATGTTATGCTTCCCAGTTTCAGATTCCACGAGGGGAAAATAAAAAAGAGATTGAATACCACATCTAAGATACACATACAGGAGTTTAATATTCCCGGCACTTTCATATTTCCACTGCACTGTAACATACTGCCCGCCAATCCGTTTAACGCCATCGGCAGCAGCATCCAGGCGTAGATCAGAAAATAGCGGGAAGCATCTTTGCAGATCTCTCCGGCTCCACCGAGCCAGATGGGCAGCCTGCCGCTTATGGCCGCACCCGTCAGAGCCAAAATAAGCGCCACTGCAAATACCACGATATAGGACTGCTTAAGTACCTGTCTGGCCCGCTTAAAATTCTTTGCGCCGATCTCCTGCGCCACCTGAATCGAAAATCCAGCAGCAGCCGAAGAACAGACGCTGCCAAACAACCATGTGGTCGTCGCTACCAGCCCGATCGAAGCGGAGGCATCGGAACCGAGCCGTCCCACCATAGAAGCGTCGATATACTGCATCACAATGGAAGTGATCTGTGCCATCATAGCCGGCATACTAAGCCGCAGGGCAAGACTGATTTTCTCCCCGCGCGACAGCTCTCTGCCGTTGCGGATATTTGATAATAAATCCTTTTTGCCTTTACTCATAGATTCCTTTTCTTATATATGAAAACATTTCTGGATATCTTTGTTTCTCCCCAGAACAAGCATCGTCTCATCCTCATGAAAAGCGGTGTCCGGGGTGATCGTCATATGCAGCTTGCCGTGCCGCTTCATTGCCATTATATTGACGTTATACTTTTTTCGGATATCAATCTCACCGATCGTTTTGCCCAGCCAGTCTTTGGGAATGGATACCTCAAAAATAGCATAATCCTCATCGACCTCGATATAATCAAAAATATGCTCGGAACTGTAGCGGATCGCCGTCCAGTACGCAAGCTGTTTTTCCGGGTAAACGATATCATCCGCGCCGTTTCTGAGCAAAAACTTGGCCTGCACGTCGCGCTCCGCTCTCGCCACGACAAATTTGGCCCCCAGCTCCTTTAACAGCGACGTCGTCTCCAGGGAACCCTGGAAGTCATTGCCGATGGCGACGATGCAAACGTCAAAATTGCCAATCCCCAGCGAGCGCAAAAATTCCTCATTGGTACTGTCGCCAATCTGAGCATTGGTCACATAGGGCAGCACGTCATCCACGCGCTCCTCCATCCTGTCCACCGCCATCACCTGATGATCGAGTTCATTTAACTTCATAGCAATATGCTTGCCAAGCCTTCCCAGGCCGATCAATAAAATTGATTTCATCTCACATGATTCTCCTTCCCGCTTGCTCTCTATTTATCGGAAACGACATATACGTCTGCCGTTACCCAACCACTGCATAACCTGTGATTTCTCTGTCTTTAACCGACCACAATTTTTCCCTGCGGCAGCTTCGACACATGGGGGCGTTTCCTCGACATTGCCGCAAAAACCAAAGTCAGGCCACCCACCCGCCCCACATACATCAGCACGATAATAATCATGCGCGATACCATGCCAAGCTCCGGTGTCAAGCCAAGCGACAGGCCAACCGTACCCACTGCGGAAGCTGCCTCAAACAGACAATCGAGCACCGGCAGCCCTTCGATACAACTGATGGTGATCGCGCCAAAAACGCTCATCACCAGATACAGCACAAGAATGGTCGCTCCGTAGCGCACGGTCTCCGGGGCAATTCTCCTGCCAAAGCAGCGCACCTCCTCTCTCCGCTTAAACACCGCCACCGCGGAAATCAAAAGCACCGCAGCCGTGGTGACTTTCATCCCGCCGGCCGTAGAGCCGGGCGCACCGCCAATCAGCATTAAAATAATCATGATCATGCGGCCACCCTCGCTGAACTCTGCCAAATCAAGCGTATTAAATCCGGCGGTCCGCATCGTCACAGACTGAAAAAGCGCATGCAGCACTTTCCCTCCAGTGGGTATGCCATCCCATTTGGGCTGCGATAAATCAAAAAAGAAAAAGAATATTGCCGGCAGTAAGATAAATATTGCCGTCATAAAAAAGATCACTTTGCTCTGCATCGTATAACGGTGAAAATTCCACTTATGTTCCCGCACATCATTCCAGGTTCCAAAACCGATTCCGCCAATGATGATGAGCAGCATAATGACAACGTGTATCCATGTCTGGTTCGAATAGGAGGTCAGCGACGAAAACGGCACCTGCTCGCCGAGCAGGTCAAACCCCGCATTGCAGAAAGCCGAGACCGCGTGAAACAGCGAGTACCAAAGCGCCCTTGGCAGGGAATGATCTTGTATAAAGACCGGAAAGAGCAGTGCCGCCCCCATCAGTTCAATGATAATGCTTGTGCGGATGATAAACCGCGTCAGCCGCACGATACCGCCCACACTGGGCGCTGCTATCGCCTCCTGCATCGTGCTGCGCTGCATCAGACTGATCTTGCGCCCCGATATCACAACGATAATGATCGCCATCGTGATAACTCCCATGCCGCCGATCTGTATTAACAGCAGTATGACAAACTGGCCAAACAAAGACCAGTAAGTGGCCGTATTTTGTACGACAAGCCCCGTCACACAGGTGGCCGACGTCGCCGTAAACAATGCATCCGCAAAAGACGCCCCCTCTCCTCCCGCCGAGGCGAACGGCAGCATCAACAGCAGGCTTCCCGCCAGAATCACAAGCACAAACCCGCACGCGATGATTTGAAAAGAAGACCAGTGTTTCTTTTGTGTCAGATTGTCCTCCAAAATGGCACGCGCTTTATAATTTTTTATCTCGTCACTCATAATTTTCCTCACAATAAAACGGTTCTTTTCCGTCCACGACGCCTTTACTCTTATGCTCCAACCGCCGCAGCGCCGCTTTAACGGCAGGCAGGCCGCGCTATCCCTGCTGCCATTCTGCCTTACTGCCTTTTTCTGTTTTTCGCACTGCCAGCTTGATCTCTACCTGTGCTTTTAATTCGCTGACATGGGAGATAATGCCCACCATGCGTTTGCCGCCGGAGAGCTCATTTAATATGGCAATCGCCTGATTTCTTGTCTCTTCACTGAGCGAGCCGAACCCCTCGTCGATAAACATCGTATCGATATGGACGCTGCCGCGGCTCTCCTGTATCATATCGGCCATACCCAGCGCCATAGAGAGTGCGGCGATAAAAGATTCCCCGCCGGAAAGCGTCTTAACATCGCGCACCTGGTCGTTGACGACACTGTACACATCCAAATCCAGGCCGACCGCCCCCTGTGTACTCAAATCTTTTACATCACGGCAGCGCAGCAAAAATTGACTGCCGGACATCGGATAAAGCCTGCGGTTGGCACGCTCGATGATCTGTCTGAAATAACGCCTCTGGATATACGTCTGAAAATTCATATGCCGCTTTGAAAGTTTCCCAGTCGCCGTATCCTCCAGATGAGAGAGCACAGCCGCCTCTCTGCGGCGTTTACTGCGCTCATTGTACAACTGTTCTGCCTGTTTCTTTGCTCTCTCGTTGGATTCCAACATACTGTACAAATCGCGCTCCTGCTTTTTCAGTGTCTGCTGCTCTTTTTTATAGCGCTCCAACTCGCTTTCGTATGATGCAGTATCCTGCCTTACTTTGCCGCTCGTCTCTATAGCCAGCCGTTCAACATTGCCCTCCGCCAGCGCGAGCTTAGTCCGGTATTCCGAGATTTCTACTTCCAGAGCGTCAATCGTCTGCTGCGAGATACGCTTCTGCAAATATTCTACCTCGCCCGCAAACCCCTGCTCCGACAGCTGCCGCTCAAAATCCGCCGCGGCCCGTTGGGCGCGCTTCTCTTCCGACTCAACGTTCTGCCGCGCCTGCGTAAGCTGTCCGCCCTTTTCCATACAGGTTTGTTTGCGGGTTTGATATGCCTCGAGGCGATCGTTTTTTTGCTTTTCCAACGTTTCTAACGCTTCCTCCAGCCTCTTTTGCTCTCTTTGCGCCTGCTCCTTCGTCTCGTATTGCAGTTTTTGACTTCTCTGCGCCAGCGCGGCCTTTTGTCCGGCACAATTGCGCTGTAATTCGCTCACACGCCCGCGCAGTTCTTCGGCCTGCTCTTTTCGCGAACAATTATCCATCCGCAGTTTTTGCTGCCTGTCACGCAATTGATTCTCTTTTTCTATCGCTGAAATGACTGTCTCCTGCTCCCTAGCTTCTGGCATCCCGGAGGCCAATGCACATGTCGTATCGCCATCCAAACCTGCCGCTGGAGCGGCTGCATTCATCTTGGAGCGCGCATACACATGATCAACCGCACCGCAGACCGGACACGGCTCTCCCTCTTTTAATCCCTGGCGCAGCAGATAAACCTGTTCCTTTAAAAGAATCTGTTCCCGCAGCGCTATCAGCTCCATGTCAAGCTGTCTCTCTTCTTCCTCACCGTCCGCCAACTGCTCCATAAGGCGCGCCAAGCGCTTTTCCGCCGCCTCCAGATCTTTGGCAAGCTTATCCTGTTTTTCCCTCTCCTCCCTTAACGCGTCGTACTCTGACAGACTATCTCTTATTTTAATCTGCCGCGCGATCATCTTGGGCGCAGCCGCGTCATACTCCGCTTTTGCCTGCTCCGCCAACCGCTGCAGCTCCATAAGTTGGCCGCTGTTTTCATCTATCCACGCCTTTAGCTGTTGCAGCCTTTGAAACTGTTCTTCGCAGCGCGCCTTGCTCTCCTGCAGATTGTGGTAAGCCGCCTGCACAAAAATCGCCCGCTTTCCCTCAGACAGCCGCTGTTCCTTTTGTCTGATTTCCGGTTCCCGCTCTTTTAATGACGCCCGCTGTTTATTTGCCTGCTCATATTCGGTAAGTTTCTGGTTGACTGCCGCAGCAGTCCTAAGCTTCTCCGCAAAAAGCTCCAGCCCCTGCCCTACCCGCGCAAGCTTTTCTTCCGCCCGCTCCACGGCGTCTTTCGTCTCCTGGCAGATGTCCGCGGCCAGCGCTAAGAGTGCATCCCCGTCACTCTCACTGAACTTTTGATCGTACCCCATCCAGCGCTCCGTGAGTCTGCTTTCCGGAATCAGCCGCATCTGCTCTAATTCATGAATAATCCGTTCTTTATTCTTTGCCAGAGCAATGTTCATCTCCTTTGCCCTGTTTCGCAGTTTTTCCTCAATCTTTCCGTAGAGGGCGGTGTCAAACAGTCTGGCAAAAATCTCCCTGCGCTCCTGCGAAGAAGCGTGCAGAAGCTTTAAAAACTCTCCCTGCGCGATCATGGCAATCTGGGTAAACTGCCCGACATTTAAACCGACAATCTGTTCTATTTTCTCGTCGATCTCCCTCTTTTTCCCTGGGTAACAGCTTCCGTCCGGCATCATCAGCTCCACCTTCGGCAAAAGAGGTCTTTTTAACTCCTCATACTCCTCCCTGCCGTCCACCGTCTTTTTCTTCCAATTGGGCTGCTCCGGGCTGCGGGTCACTCTATACTCCTTTCCGTCATAGGAAAAGCAAAATGTCACCTCTGTTTTATCCCCCGGCGGCGCATACTGGCTCAACATCATCTTACCGTCGCGCGCTCCGCCGCTGGTCTTATCGTAAAGTGCATACGTCATGGCGTCAAAAATCGTCGTCTTGCCCGCACCGGTATCACCGGTGATAAGAAACAAGCCGCCTCCAACCCCGGAAAAATCTATCGTCTCATGGCGGTATGAACCAAATGCACGCATTTCAATCGAAATCGGTCTCATGCCCTGCTACACCTCCCCCGACGCCGCTTCGGCGATCACCTGCCGCATCACGGTCTCCTGTTCTTCACTGAGCGGTTCTTGATTCATCAGCTCATAAAATTCCCGAAACGCAGCCAAAGGCTCGAGGTTCTCCGCCTCCCCATGCGCCTGCCCCAACTGTTCTCTGGAGCGCCGGTTATCTACTTTTACCTCCAAAATATGGGCATAGTGTTCCGACAGTTGGTCTTTGGGCCGATAGAGACTCTCCTCATCGGTAAGGGTAATGCTGACAAAATCTTCACACACGCGCCTGTCAGCCCGGTCGATCACTTCGCGCAGTGTTCCCCGGATACTGTACACATCATACAATGGCTCCAGCGGTATCGGCTCTAAGCGCACCGGCGTGCCCTTCTCCCCCATGGTCACGAGCGTGATCTCCTTTTGGTGGCGTTCCTCGCTGACCGAATATTTTAATGGAGTCCCGCTGTAGCGTATGTGAGGCGCCCCCACACTCTGTGCCCCGTGGATATGGCCCAGCGCCGCATAGTCAAAGGGCTTTAGACAGGAAATATCGACGCCACCGATGCCCCCCGCCATGATCGCAGTGATCTCGGAATCACAGGTGTCAGGCCGCCGCTCCCCAGCCACATAAAATTGATGGCTGAGCAGCACATTTCTCTTGGAGGTGTCGATCGTTTCCCTCCCGAGCACCGCGGCGACAGCACTATTCTCATCGCGCACGGCACCCTCCGCGAAGAGATGGCGCACATACCCCGGCCGCACATAGGGCAATAGGTAAAAATTGACCTCGCCGTGCTCATCTTTAAGCGTAATCTTTTTTAAATATTCTTCTTCCTCCACAGGGGGTAAAACGGATATGTAAATCTGATGCCGTTCCAGAAACGCACTCGCATACTTAAGCCGCAAGGCATTGTCATGATTTCCCGCGATAATAAAAAGCGGCACTGCCGGAGCAATGTCTGCAAACTGATTTAAAAAGTAATCAAACAGCTCGTATGCCTCGCCGGAAGGCGCCGCTTTATCGTAGATATCTCCCGCAACCAGCACTGCGTCCGGCCGATATGCTTTGACTTTGTCGATCATCTCCTGCAGGATGGCCTGCTGACTGTCCCTTAAACTATAATAATACAATTGTTTTCCGATGTGCAAATCGGAGATATGAAAAAACCTCATACAATCTCCATTCCAGCGCACGTCTTATCGTGCATAACAGCTTCTGCAAAACAGCTCCTGCAAAACAAAGCACCTGTATCTTGCCTGTCTATTCAAACACCTGTTTGATGCTATCGTAATGCAAAAATATGCCCTCCGCGGCAAAAGCCTCGATCTGTGTCCTGTCGGCCAGCATAAACGCTGTCGTTTCTTCCCTCTGTGCGGTGACATCCTTCTCCTCAAAATCCATCACAAAGCGGTACACATCCACAAAATAGTTATCTCCCTCGCCGGGATTTTCGCGGTGATAAGTAAACACATAACCGCCCGCGGCGCCGGATACATCAAGCCCCGTCTCCTCTCTGATCTCGCGCACTACGGCTTCCTGTGAAGATTCACCGGCCATAGCCGCCCCGCCGGAAATCTCCCACCAGCCCGGCGCCCAAGCCTTGTCCATGGCGCGCTTGGTAATCAGATATTTCCCGTCAGGCCGCACAACCGCGCCAAGCACCGTCAGATGGTACTCGCCGTCCTTTAAACACCAGTCGTTGCGCTTCATTGTGCGTCCCGTCGGTTTCTTATCGCTGTCGTATATATCCCAGAATTCCATCTTTTCCTCCATTTCCAAGCGGCACAATTTCAAATTATGACTATCATTTTATCACCAAATACGAAATGAAGCAAGTGTGTTCTTCTCACACTAACCTACATGTCACAGCTTTGCTGTGACTTAAATCTGCGCGGAGAATGCCCGTTTTCTGGGCATTCTCTGGTGTGAGGTTTAGAACTTCTTAGCGAAGCAGCCTCTGCTGCGAGCTCTAGAAGTTCATCTCACACTAGCGGCCCATCTCCCTGCGCATGCGCGCCAGGATCTTTTTTTCCAGCCTGCTCACCTGCACCTGACTCATACCCAGCTCCTGGGCTGTCTTTGTCTGTGTCCTGTTTTCAAAATAGCGCATGGTAATGACCTTCTGTTCCAAATCCGGCAGTTGTTCTACAAGCTGTCCCACCACTATGCGGTTAATCGTTTCCTCCTCCCGGTTCTCGCTGCATATTTTGTCAACATACAATAATTCTTCGCCGTCTTTTTCGTACACCGGCTTGTAGATTGATTCCACTTCACGGCTCGCCTCCAGCGCCTGTACGATCTCCTCCGGCTGCAATCCCGTAGCCTTAGAAATTTCCTTAATCCCGGGTTCCCGCTGCAAACTTTCCTGCAGCGCCTCGCGCGCCTTGTTTATCTTGTAAGCATTTTCCTTCAGGCTGCGGCTCACCCGCACCATCCCGTCATCCCGCAAAAACCTCCGTATCTCTCCGGCGATCATAGGTACCGCATAGGTGGAGAGCGCCAGGTTCAGAGAAATATCAAAATGGTCGATCGCCTTTAAAAGCCCGATCGCACCCACCTGAACCAACTCCTCCATCTCGTGGCCTCTGTTTTTAAACCGCCCCGCGACCATATAGACCAGTCCCATATTTTTCTTGACCAATTCATCCCGCGCCGCTTTTTCTCCCTCGTGTGACCGCCTTATCAGGTCTGCATCAGGAATCATGAGCCTACACTCCTATTTTTTTCTGCATAATCACTGTCGTTCCATTTCCAACGGAAGAGATCACCTCCACCCGGTCCATAAAAGCTTCCATGAACGCAAACCCCATGCCGGAACGCTCCAGCTGCGGCTTTGTGGTGTAAAAAGGTTCTCTTGCCTTTTCCACATCCGGGATACCGCAGCCATGGTCTTTTACCGTGATCTCCACCTCGTTCCCTTGCACCCGGCAGGACAGTTCCACTTTTTCCTCGGGACTCTCATACCCGTGGATGATCGCATTTGTCACTGCCTCGGAGACCGCCGTCTTGATATCCGCGATCTCATCGAGCGTCGGGTCCGCCTCCGTGAGAAAGGCTGCTACCGCCACCCGCGCAAACCCCTCGTTTACGGAGCGGGCGTCGAAACTGATATACATTTCATTTTTATTCATGATTGGTTATCCTCCATTTACACCGCATCCACCACATTATGTAAGCCCGAAACCACAAAAATTTTCTTTAACCGGTCGCTTAAATTTTTGGCCTCCACATTGCCGCCATAGCAATGCATGTTTTTACACCTGCCGATAATGACCCCAATCCCCGAGCTGTCCATAAATTCCGTGTTTGTAAAATCAAACACCAGCTTTTTGACATGATACGCCTCGATCAGTAAGTCGGCCTCCATGCGAAGCTGGCTCGCCTGATGGTGGTCAAGCTCCCGCGGCATACCGATAATCAAACTGCCGTCCTTAAATTCATAATGACTTTCCATAGATAAAAACCCCCGTTTTCATTTTTTGCAAACAAAAAGACATCCCCGTGAATCTTTTCACAAGTGATGTCTTTCGTTTCTTCTTACCTGTCCTGCTAAGTTTCTCACACTACTGCTGCATCTCACTGCTGGCTAAATAATTCTGCGCAATATTCGCGCGCTCAGAACCCGGATAGAGCTCTACCACTTTCTGATAATAGATGCGGGCATTTTCCCAGTCTTCGAGTTTGCGGTAACACTGTGCGATATAGTAAAGCACATTGCCGTTGTCGTACGTCTCCTCAATGGCGATCACTTTCTCAAAATCCGCCACTGCCGTCTCATAGTCCTGGCTATTGTAGGCAGCCGTACCCTCCTCGTACATGGCGCGGACATACTCCGCATTAATCTCGGCGTTGATCGACTCATAGACGGCTTTGGCGGCCTCGCTCAAGTATTCGGCATTGACATTAGCCATCGCCAAACCGGAAGCCTCGATGTCTTCCTCCGTATATTTCTGGTAAGCCTGCAGCAACTGCTCGTAGCTGCTGATTCGGCTCTCCCAATCCACCGCGCTTTCCTGTGCGCGCGATACTTCCGCTGTCAACTGTTCGACTTGCTGCTCTAACGTGCTGATAGTCTGGTTGCGGGAAGCGATCGTGTTATTCGCCTCCAACACCTGGCTCTTGGCCGAGTTTAGCATCTCACGGCGCACGCCCGGCACAATCAAAAACGCTGTGATAGCGGCGCCGATGACGACACCGATCACCATATTGAGCATTGTATGCGCCACGGAAGTGTCTTTCACATACCTTGGCTGGATGATCGTCTCATTGCCGCTGCGATAGGAGATCTGCGCCTCCTTGCGGCTCTTCCTGCCGGTATCGTTCTGTTTGAGCGCTTCTTTTGTCTCGCGCAGATACCGCAGGGTCAGCATATTATTGACATCAATCTTCGCCGCGCTGTGCAGCGCTTTTTGAGCTGCGTCATACTTTCTCTCTTCCAAATACAGCAGAGCCAGAAGCTGATATGCACTAACCAGCTTCGGATTCATGGACAATACCTTTTTCAGCTGGATCACCGCCAAATCTCTGCTGTCCTGTCTACAGTACTGCAGGGACTGGTTATACTTTTTTATCGTCTGATTGATGGATTCCAGACGGGAGGGATTATTCTGCAATTCATCCAGATAGCGGCTTGCCAGATTCTCCCTGGGCTGATAGTTCTTACTAATCACCCACTCGGAGAGCGCCGCAACCGTTTCCCCCATCTCGAAATAGACGAGCCCCAAAAGGTTTCTGGCGTCTGTGTTCATCTTATAAAAACGCAGACTGAGCTTTAAACTCGCGGCTGCCCCGGACAAATCCCGCACCTGAGCTTTTTTTAGTGCCTCGTTATAATGGGTATTGGATGCCATTATTATTTTCTTGTAAATCTTTACATTTACACCGCAGCCTACACAGATATTCTCTTTGTCCAACACGCTGCCGCAATTATAACATTTCATCTAACAAACCATGCCTTTCCCAATGAGCGAACATTTTATCGGACAAACGATACTTGTCCCACTGCGCGCACTAAATTCCGTGCTTCATATCCTGCACCATTTCACGCAAAATATCAGTTAAATCGGTCAATTCATGATTGTAAATGGCAGCTTCCGCCTCCTCCACCTCAAGACTGGGCTTAAAATTCTTTAACTCTTCCTCGAAATCGATCATACTTACCTCCTGTGCCGAAGCAAAGACACACCGCACTTTATCTAAAAAAATCACCACTATATTATAGAAACCATTCATCATTATAATATAGTGGTGATAATAATCAAGTAAATTTTTCTAAAGTTTTTCTTTTATCGCAAAAAAAGTGGTGAATCGACGCCCCTGCTCAGGCCATATTGCCGTAATAAGGTCTGGTCGCAATCTTGTCCGGTCTCTTGTAAAATTCGATTTCCTGTGCAAAATTATTGACACTGAAACGCATATCATCAATATAGACTATAACTCCCGGGTAAACGCTGTGCGTCACCGTAACGGTAGCGCCTTTCCCGCGCTCTACCAGACTGCGCATTTTTTTCGCTTCCACCTCATCGCTGGCCAATGTCGCGGTTTCCTGAATCTTGACGCGGAGCAGCGACATACGCCGCGGATCGTTGGCATAGCTGACTCCCTGCGCGGCCTCTAACGCGGCAAACTTCGCAAGCCCTTCCTCGATACGGTCGAGATTCTCTCTCTTCTCCTGCATACTCACTTCTAAGGCACGCAGCTTGATACAGGTTTCGGTCTCGGCTCCGACCGTCACCTCCGTCTTTTTCTCGGCATCGTTGCCTAGGCAGTATACTTCCACGCCCTCCACGGCGCGAACATCTCCGCCGATGATCTTGCCCTTTTTGCCGCTGATAACAATCCTACTCTTGCAGTGTACCACACAGTCTAAGAGCACATCCGTTTGCAGCATACCGTCACACTCTATCTTGGTAAACTCAAAGAAACGCGCTGTCACGTTACCTTTCGTGCGCACCAGCGCCTTATTTCCGCCCTGCATACCATTTCTAAGAATGATGTCCTTGCCCGCATTGAGTTCGCATCCTTCCACCATGCCGTCCACGGTGATGGAGCCGCTCGCCTTGATGGCTACGCCGCTCTCGACATTGCCGTGTACTACCACGTCGCCGTGAAAATCAATGTTGCCGATGCGCAGATCAACATTCCCAAAAACTTCATGAATCTGCTGAATGATGATGCGGTCATTCTGCATCTCAATCTTGCCGTCCATGGAAGACACATAGGAGACATTGTCCTCGCCTTTGGTAAATCCCTTACCCTTAAGCGCCTGCTGCTCTCTGGCACGCTTTGCCTGTAATACCTGTCCCTTGACGTTGACGCCGTCCTTGCCCGGAATCGCCGGATGATATACGGCGATCACCTGTCCCTCCACGACTTCCTCGATACTGTGCACGGACCAGTAATCAACCGACCCGTCAGGAAGCACTTTCGGTTTTTTATCCACGGTAGTATCAAAATTATATTCATAATAGCCATCGATACCGTCCACAGGCGCAACACCGCTCGCTACCAGCCGCTCTTCATCGTACGCTTTTTCGCTGAGCATCGCCGTAAGGATCTCCTGATCTATGCCGGCATGCACTCCGGACTCCGTCAGTGTCTGCAGCAACAGAGGCAGCTTATACTCTTCCCCCTGCTCGGGCTTTGGCAAGGACATATAAGCTTCCATGTTATCGTATTTAATTCTTACTGTTGGTTTTAAGCTTATTGTTTCTGGCATAATAACTCCCCGTTTCGTTATATGTCTCAAATAATTCTATATACATTTCTATCATACTATTTTCCTATCATTTTTTCAAGAACTATCTGACAATATCAACCAATTTTTCTTAAACGATTTTTCTGGTTACAGCCTGCCACAAAACTAGGCCATTACCGCTACTGCCGCATGGAAGCAAGTCGTTCCTCTACCTGCGCCATCATCTGCTCGTAGCCCGCAAGCTTATCTTTCTCCTCCTGCACCTTTGCCGCCGGAGCTTTATTGATAAACTTCTCATTGGACAGCATCCCCCTCGAGCGCGCCAGCTCTTTTTGCAGGCGTTCCTTTTCTTTCAGCAGACGCTCTCTCTCTTTCTCGAAATCCACGAGGTCTTCGAGGGGAAGATAAAGCGTAGCGCCCGCAATCACCACCGATACCGCATTTTCTTCGATACCGCTCATATCCGCCTGTACGCTGACCTCACTGGCTCCTGCCAGATTCCGGTACACCTCTTCATTTTGGGCGAACAGATCGCGAAGCCCCTGCTCCTCGGAAACGATACATACTTTCGCCTTTCTTGACGGCGGAACTTCCATGTCGGCGCGCACGCCGCGGATGCCCCGCACCAAATCCTTGCAGTGCTCTACGATCTCTTCCTCCGCCCCAAAATTCCATTCTCCCCTGTACTCCGGCCACTTTGCCAGCATGATGGTATCTTCCTCGGGATGAAGCGTACAAAAAATCTCCTCCGTGATAAACGGCATAAACGGGTGCAGCAGCTTTAGCGCCTCGGTCAACACGGTTCTAAGCGTCCAGAAAGCCGCGTTGGCGGACGCGGGATCGCTTTCTTTTTGGTAGGTGCGCGTTTTGGTGATCTCAATATACCAGTCACAGAACTCATCCCAGATAAAATCATAGACTTTCTGCACTGCAATACCCATCTCAAATTTATCCATATTCTCTGTGACGTCTTTGGCGAGGGTATTGATTCGCGATAAAATCCATTTGTCCGCCGTATGCAAATCGTCTAACCCCACGCAGGCGGATGCGTCGGCATTTTCCAGATTCATCATAATAAAACGCGACGCATTCCACACTTTGTTGGCAAAATTGCGCGATGCCTCCACGCGCTCCCAATAAAAGCGCATATCATTGCCGGGCGCATTGCCGGTGATAAGCGTCAGACGCAGGGCGTCCGCGCCGTATTTGTCCACTACCTCCAGCGGGTCGATCCCGTTTCCGAGAGATTTGCTCATCTTCCTTCCCTGGGAATCCCGCACCAGGCCGTGGAAGAGTACCGTGTGGAACGGCGCCTTTCCGGTATGCTCATAGCCGGAAAATATCATGCGGATAACCCAGAAGAATATAATGTCGTATCCGGTCACCAACACATCTGTCGGATAGAAATAATCATAATCCTCCGTCTGCTCGGGCCAGCCCAGCGTGGAAAATGGCCAAAGCGCCGACGAAAACCAGGTATCCAGGGTATCCGAATCCTGCTCCATGTGGATACAGCCGCACTTGGGGCAATTTTTGGGTGCAGTCTTGGCGACAACCATCTCGCCGCACTCTTTGCAGTAGTAAGCCGGAA
Organism: uncultured Roseburia sp.; assembly: GCA_910584215.1. GTDB lineage: Bacteria > Bacillota > Clostridia > Lachnospirales > Lachnospiraceae > Roseburia. The sequence continues at coordinate 17,610 of CAJTYI010000012.1, forward strand.
TCCTGTGCCCCCACCAGAGCTGTCTGGAGATACACCAATCGCGGATATTGTCGGTCCAGTTGAAATATATCTTTTCCATACGCTTGGGCAAAAGCTTGACGTCGCCCTTTTTTACGGCCTCCACAGCTGGTTTTATCAACTCGTCCATCTTCACAAACCACTGCTGCTTGACCATCGGCTCCACCGTAGTGCCGCAGCGGTCGTGTGTTCCTACATTGTGCGAATGCGGCTCGGTTTTCACCAAAAGTCCCATCGCCTCCAGCTCCTCGAGCATGGCCCGCCTGCACGCATAGCGGTCCATGCCCTCATATTTGCCGGCATGGCAATTCATGGTCGCGTCATCGTTTATCACGGTGATCTCCTCCAAATTATGACGCTTGCCCACTTCAAAATCGTTGGGGTCATGGGCCGGTGTAATCTTCACACAGCCGGTTCCAAACTCTTTGTCGACATAGGCGTCCGCGATCACCGGAATCTCCCGGTCCGTAAGCGGCAGTTTTAAGGTCTTGCCCACGATATCTTTGTAACGGGCATCGTCAGGATTTACGGCGACAGCGGTATCGCCAAACATCGTCTCCGGACGCGTCGTGGCAATCTCCACAAACCGCCCCTCCTCGCCGGCAACCGGATAGTTGATATGCCAGAAATGTCCCTCCTGCTCCTCGTGCTCCACCTCGGCGTCGGAGATAGACGTCTTGCAGACCGGACACCAATTGACAATGCGGCTGCCTTTATAAATCATATCCTTATCATATAATTTGACAAACACATCCAGCACTGCATCCGAACAGCCCTCGTCCATGGTAAAACGTGTTCTCTGCCAGTCCGCCGCAGAGCCCATCTTTTTGAGCTGGCTGATGATGCGGTTGCCGTACTCTTCCTTCCAGTCCCAGCACTTGCGCAGAAATCCCTCTCTGCCGAGCTCCCGTTTGTCGATCCCCTGTTCCTTTAAGGTCTCGATCACGCGGACCTCGGTGGCGATGGAGGCATGATCAGTGCCAGGCTGCCAGAGGGCATTGTAGCCCTGCATCTTTTTGTAGCGGATCAAAATATCCTGCATCGTATTGTCAAGCGCATGGCCCGCGTGCAGCTGCCCGGTGATATTGGGCGGCGGCATGACGATCGTAAAAGGCTTCTTACTGCGGTCCACCTTGGCGTGAAAGTAACCGTTGTCCTCCCACTTTTTGTATAAACGTTCCTCAATCCCTTTGGGATCGTAGGTCTTTGCTAATTCTTTTCCCATGATTTCCTCTCATTCCGAAGCATTCTGTATTGAATAACGCGGGCAGATGAAAGATTCTGCTCTGCGGTCAAGGTAATTTGTGATGCTCCGGCACAAATTCCTGACTTTGCCGCGCAGGACGCGGGCAGCTTTAGCCGCACATTTCCTTTCCGCATCCGTATGCAATCGAGTAGGGGAGATTTCTTCCCTACTCGCCGCGCGGGGTGCGTGCTGCAACAGCAGCTATTTTCACTTCGCACCCCTGCGCATAAAAAGAGCCCTCTACGTTTTGGCAAACGTAAAGGGCGTATTAGCGCGGTACCACCTTTGTTATCCGCCATATGGCAGACATCTCATTGTGCGATCCGGTAACGCCGATCAGGCGTGACTGCTTATGCCGCTCTGGCTTTCTGGGCAGTCCGGTTCAAAAGCTACTTCCATGCATCTTTCCTGTGGGAAACCTTGCAGCCCGTGGGTCTCCCTCTCTGGCAGGAGGTGTTACATGTACTCCTCTTTCTCATCACCGTTTGCTGTGTGAACGAATCACACTATAATATACTATATAATACAAATGGAGGATGTTTTTGTCAAGACTCAATTTGGGCGTTTGAGCATACCTCTTTCTAAAAAACGGCACAAAAATGCACCGTTTTTTATCCGCTAAAGTTCTTCCTCCACCATACTCTTCTCCCGGTGGAACGCGTCATAGATACAGGGCACCACGACCAGCGTCAGAAGCGTGCCGTAGATCAAACCACCCTCTGTGACAATGGCCATCGGCTGCATCATCTCGGAGCCGCCGCCAATGCCCATCGCCATCGTGGACATAGCCAGGATCGTGGTGAGCGCAGTCATCAGAATCGGGCGCAGTCTCGTCTTGCCTGACTCAATGATGGCCTCCCGCTTGCTCATGCCCTCCTTTCTAAGCTGATTGATATAGTCGATCATAACGATACCGTTGTTTACGATGATGCCGGCCAGCATGACAAAACCGATCATTGCAATCACGCTGACCTCATTTTTCGTAAAGTAAAGCGCAAAGAGCCCCCCGGTGAACGCCAGCGGAATCGTAAACATAATGATAAAGGGCGACAGGAACGACTGAAACTGCGCCACCATGACAAGATAAATAAAGATTACCGCCAAAATCAGCATCAGGTACATCTGCCGCATCGCCTCGTTGATCATCTCATCCTCACCGGTCATTTTTATCTCATATCCTTCCGGCAGATCGATTTTGTTGAGATTTTTCTGTATCTCATCACTGACGAGCGTTATATTGTGTTCCTCGTCGATACCGGCCGAAACGCTGATATAGCGCGACTGCGCGTCACGGTAGATCGTGTTTAAGGAGCTGCCCTCCACAAACTCTGCGATTTTCGTCAGCGGTATCTCGCTCTCGTTTCCCTCCCGGTCGGTATGCGTAAAGGTGATCTTTTTGATCGTCTCCAGCGTAACCTCCGACTGTTCCTCACTCTGCACATAAACTTCATAATCTCTCACGTCTGTGGAGATGGTAGTCGGAGAAGTGGCGCTCGCCATTTTGGCGTAGACCAGCTGAAAGACCTGTGCCGTCGTCATACCATACTCCGCCGCTTTCTCTTTGTCCACGCGGATCGTGAAAGACGGCGTAGTGTCATCAAGGCCGTCGTCCACATCGACCGTCCCTTTCGTCTGCTCCACAATCTCTGCCACCTGTCCAGCCAGTTCCTGCAACGTATCCAGATCGCGCCCGCTAATCTGCACACTGATACCGCTTCCCATCATGGCTGTCATATCTGAAGAGGAGGAATCTACCGCAATCGTGCAGTCCATGTCTTTGGTCTTTTCGGTCACCTGCGCGCTGATCTCCTCCATCGAATTGTCCCTAGATTCCGCCAAAATCAGATACATGGTAACGCCGCCTCCTGCGCCGCCTCCCATGGACATCACGGAGCTTCCCGCTCCCGCCATCGCGCCGATCGATTCTACTCCCTCGATCGTGAGCATACGCTCCATGGCCTCGTCCGCGAGCGCCGTCATCTCCTCAAACTCCAGCTCTTCCCCCTCGTTTGGCGCCAAGGTGACTGCAAGCTGATCGGCCTCCATCTCCATATCCATGAATGTAAAACCTCTAGAGAACGCCGCGACGATGCTGAGCGCCAGCAGCACCACGACACCCAAAAATACCAGCCACTTAAAGTTCAGCGCCTTCTCGATGAGCACGCCGTAAGCATCCTGCACCTTATCGAAAAAGCCCTGCTTGACTTCCTTGGTGCTCTTTAACACACCCGCGGCCATCATCGGCACAAACGTCAGCGCCACCACAAGACTTGCAAGCAGCGTAAAGGCAATCGTTAAGGCAATATCGACAAATAGCTGTCGGGTAATACCCTCGGTAAAAATAATGGGGGCGAACACGCAGACGGTCGTCAGCGTGGAGGCAATAATGGCCCCGGTCACCTGGCCCGCCCCCTCCACCGCCGCTTTGCGGATGCTATATCCTTCATTGCGGAAACGGTAAATATTTTCAATGACAACGATGGAGTTATCCACCAGCATACCGATGCCAAGCGCAAGACCGGAGAGCGATATGATATTCAGCGAAATATCACTGAAATACATCAGCACGATCGCCACCACCACGCTAAGCGGGATCGAACATCCAATCACGAGCGTCGGACGAATATCTTTTAAAAAGATCATCAATATAATTATGGCAAGCACGGCTCCCACGATCATGTTTTCCAGGACGGAATCGACGATGATATCAATATAGATCCCCTGGTCCATCAATACAGTGGCGCGGAGCGCCCCGTTTTCTTTCTCCATGTCGCTGAACTTTTCCTTGACGCGCCCTGTCACATCACCGGTAGAATATCCGGTCTGTTTCTCAATGGAGAGCATCACTGCCGGATTGCCGTTGACTTTGGCGTACGAATCCGCCGAGTCGTCGACCATCTCGACAACCGCGACGTCGCTTAAGCGAATCGGCCCTATCCCGTCCATGCCCATGTCCAGAAGAACCACGCTCTTTAGCCCCTCAACGTCTGAGATTTTATCGCCCACGCGCACCATATAGCGCACATCATCCGACGTGACATATCCCACGGGCATAGAAAAATTCTGCGCCACGAGCAGATTGCCGAGCATTTCGATCGTCAATATACTGTCTAAATCGGCGGCCTCCTCGGCCGACTCCTTGGCGGAGTCAAGCTGCGCCTGTCCCTGCTCCATCTTAAAAGCAGCGTCCGCCAGCTGCGCCGCCGCCTCGCTCATCTCTAAGATGCTGTTGATCTGCGTTTCTTTCAGCTTGGCAAAAGCCTCGTTTACCGTGAGCTTTCCCTGGGCCACCTGCCCCTGCGCGCTTTCCATCGTGGCAATATTTTTATTGATCTCCGCCAGCTGCGTCGTCAGCGTGGCGATCACCTGCGGCAGCTCCTGTATGGAGGTAAGGTTGACGCCCAGCTGCGACAACTGATTGTTCTGCTGCGCTAGCTGGTTGTTTAACTCCTCGAGCTGCCTCTGCTGCTCCGCGAGCGCTGCGTAAGCCTGCGGATCGCGGTTGGCAAGCTCCGTCAATTCTTCCTCTGTCATACCGTTCGTCCCGGCAGCCGCCTGCGTGGCGTCCACGCTCGCCTGTATCGCCATCCCGTCCGCATAGAGCTTCTGCAAAACGGGGATGGCCTGCTCGATCATACTCTTTTCTGTCTTTAACAGCGTCAGCCCCGTTTTTAACTCCGATTCCCCCACATAGGCCTCGATCTTACCGCTTAAAATCTCGTTTTCGGCGCTGCTCATCTTGCTGGAGAGTTCTTTTTTGCCGTCGTCAAGCTTTTTCTTGCCGTCCGCAATCTCCTTGGCGCCCTCGTCTAACTCCTCCTGCGCCTCCTCAAACTGTTCGTCTATCTGATCTAATATTTTTTTATTTAAGGCCGCGATCTTCTTCTCATCCATCGTAACCTGCACAGACTCTTTGAGGGCTCCGGTCAAAGAGACAGACGCGACTCCCTCAACCGACTCAAGCGCAGGTACGATTTCATCCGCAACATAAGTAGAAATCTGGCTCCTGTCCATCCCCTCCACATCCACGGAGGCAACCATAATCGCCATCATGTCAGGGTCAATCTGCATGATAATCGGAGTGCCCACGGTGTCCGGAAAACCTCCCGCAAGCTGGTCTAGCTCCTGCTGCATCTCTATTAAAACAGAGTCCATATTGGCACTCTGCTCATATTCCAGCACCACCATAGAATAACTGTCGTAGGACGAAGAGCTGACATTTTTAATATTGGAAGTCGTCGCCATCGCCGCCTCGATCGGCGCCGTCACATCCCGCTCGACCTCCTCAGGGCTCGCCCCCACATCCGTCGTAATCACGATCGCATAAGGAAGGCTCATATCCGGCAGTAAATCCGTCGTCATTCTGGTGAATGACACTACGCCCAGCACCAAAACCAAAATCACGCCCACGACTACAGTATATGGTTTTTTTACGCTAAATCTTGAAAACAATTCCCTTACCCTCCTGTTTGCCGCTGCTCACCAGCGCATACACATCTTACTCTTAGCGCGCGTAAAAAATCAATACTTTTTCACATTTTTATAGTTTTTTTAGAATAAAGTGCCGCTTTCCTTGCATAGCTCTGCTGCACGGGTCCGTGCATAAAAAAGAATCACTCCGTGATTCTTTGCAAGTTGCTCCGCAACTTGAGAATTGATGCGTCTGACGACGCAATTTCCTATAAAGTAAAAAAACGGCCCTTTGAATCTGTCTGCCATTCAAAAGACCGTATCCACGGCCACCTTGCAGCCGTCACTCATTTGCACTGTCCTCATCATCCACGATCGCACTTGCCGCTCCCGCCACGGAAGCCGCAACCGCTATCACAACCACGATGACAACCAATAACAACAATACTCCCAAAAAAATCAATAAACCGCTCTCGGTCATATACGCTCCTCTTCCTTTCTGTATATACAATGTCACTCTGCGGACTCAAAAAAACGTTGATAAAAATCGTCTTTGCCGCACGGCTTCCCAAACAAAAACCCCTGTATCAAATCCGGCTGCGTGCTCTGCACTTTCGTCAGCTCCTCGTCAGTCTCCACTCCCTCCGTGCAGACGCTAAGTCCCAGACTGTGCGCCATCTCAACGATGTTTTGCAGCAGATGATACTCGTACTCCCGGTTCATCGCTTTCAACGTAAAACTGCGGTCAATCTTTACATAGGAGGGCTTTAAATCTCCGAGACAATGAAGATTGGAATAGCCCGTCCCAAAATCATCAAGCGCCAGCAGAATGCCGTACTCCTTAAGCCCCTTCCATACACTGTTAAAGTGGGAATTGGCCTCCAGATAACCGCTCTCGGTCAGCTCAATACAGACATGGCCCGGATCAACACCGTACTCCTCCACCAGCTCCTTGATCTCCGAGAGCACATTGCTCTTTAACACCTGCACATAGGAGAGATTGATATTGATCTTAAAATCCGGCAGGTATTTTTGCCACTCTTTACACGCCGAGAGCGCCTGCCGCAGCACGAAACGCCCCACCGGTATGATCAGGCCGGATTCCTCTAAAACCGGTATCACCACGGCCGGAGATATCATATTGCCCTGGGGATCGTGAAAGCGCAGCAGCGTTTCCGCCCCCGTAAGCTTGCCGTCCTCCGCCCGCACCAGCGGCTGGAAATATGTCTCAAATCCCTCAAACCCCTGCTTGACCGCATGGTATAAGATGCGGTTTAACTCACGCTTGTTTTTGTAATCTTCATACTTGTCTGCCGAAAATACCCGGCAGCTGTTCTTGCCATCCCGCTTTGCCTCGCTTAGGGCAAACTCCGATAACGTCATAGCCTCGGCAAACCCGCGCTCCCTTTCCATTGGCAAAATGCCGCCGGAAACGGTGTAGACGACGCGGTAATGATTTTCCTCGATAAATCTCACGACCGAGGACCGTATTTTTTCGTAAAGCGCCTGCGCGTCCGCCGCCGTGCCGCCGTTAAAATCGGCTACAGCAAACTCGTCGGCCACGATGCGGTACAATTTTTGTCCCGAAGAAATATTGCCGGCGATACACTCCGCCGTTTTCCTTAAGATATAATCCCCATACTCCACACCAAAATTTTCGTTGATATCGCGAAAATCGTCAATTCCGATCCGCAGCACAAATCCATCGGGAATCTCCCCGCCAAACGCGTTATATTGCAGCTCTAAACTCGACTGTCCCAATAGTCCGCTGACATTGTCCGCCTTCTGCCTCTTTCCGATCTCGTTGATACAGCCCACGAGAAAATGCGGCGCACCGCCCTCGTCGAACAGCACAATCCCCCGGCAGTTGATCCAGATCGGCTCCCTGTTTTTGCCCAGCCACCGGTAATGCATATTGTGATCCTGCTTATGACCGGCGTTGATCTCCAAAAGCTCCTTTTCAAGCGCCGGGAAGTCTTCGGGATAGGTAAATTTGCGCAAATTTTCTGTCACATCGGAAAAATGCGGCCCCGGCAGCAAAAAGCGCTCGGCCGCGCGCGGGGAGATGTGATAATGATCTCTCTGCAAATCACAGGCATAAAGATAATCATCCATACTGGAACAAAAAAGATCCATCATTTCTCCAAAACGCTCAATGGACAAATCGGTTACCTTTTTTTCCATAGATTCCCCTCCCTCCATTCTTCCACCATTCTTAGATTTTAGCAAATTTACACAAAAAAGTCAATATTTTCTCTCGTTTTTTGGCAAACCAGCCAAACATCTTTGAATCACAACGACACAGGACGCCTAATTTGCGCTGACGATGCCATTCTCACAGTCCAGCTCGACAAACGCACTGGATTTTAAGACTGCAAGCGCGTTTTTGGCACCTAAAAGCACCGGAATATCAAGGCTCAGCCCCGAGATCGCCGCATGCGAATTGTCCGAATCCGACTCCACGATAAGTCCGGCCGCCTCACGAATCTGCTCCATCATCTGGTTATTGGTATCCTGCGCAACAATGATGTCGCCCTCCTTAAAATTCACCAGGTCATTCTCGCTGTGGCAGACGCAGAGACTTCCCGACACTTTATATTGGTTTAACCCGCGGCCCTTTACCAGAATATGGCCGGCCACCTGTACCTTAATCAGATTGGTGGTTCCCGAGACGCCGAGCGGAACGCCCGCCGTGATCACCACGATATCGCCCTTAGTAATAAACCCGGCCGCCTCCGCGCAGTCCACCGCGTAGTCAAACAGCTCTTCCGCCTCATTTTTCTGTTCAATCAAAAGCGGTATCACGCCCCAGGAAAGCGCAAGCTGGCGATACACCCGCTCAGTTAAACAGGTGCCGATGATCGGGCAGGCAGGACGGTATTTTGACACCATGCGCGCCGTCCGCCCCGACTTGCTGACCGTGATAATCGCCGACGCATTCAGATCGCCCGCCATCGTACAGGTCGCATGCGAGATGGCGTTTGTCACATCGGGGTTGCTCATGATCTTGCGCTGCTTAAAGCGCTGCATATAATTGATATCCTGCTCGGTGCGAATCGCGATCTTAACCATGGTCTTTACCGATTCCACCGGATACATACCCGCCGCTGTCTCGCCGGAGAGCATGATCGCGCTGGTTCCGTCATAGATTGCATTGGCAACATCGGTGGCTTCCGCCCGCGTCGGTCTTGGATGCTTCATCATAGAATCCAGCATCTGTGTGGCAGTGATAACTTTTTTGCCCGCCTCGCAGACCTTTTTGATGATCATCTTCTGTATCACCGGCACATCCTCGAGCGGAATCTCCACTCCCATATCGCCGCGCGCCACCATAATGCCGTCGGAGACGCGGATAATATCGTCAATATTGTGGACGCCCTGCATATTTTCGATCTTTGAAATGATATTGATGTCGTCGCCGCCCTTTTCGTCGAGTATTTTACGGATGGCAAGCACATCCTCCGCGGTGCGCACGAAAGACGCCGCGATAAAGTCATAATCATTTTCGATCGCAAAAAGAATATCCTCGTAATCTTTTTCGCTGACGTATGGCATGGATAGCTCCACGTTTGGCACATTGACGCCTTTTTTGTTGGAGACGGCGCCGCCGTTTATGACGCGGCAGACAATATCCATCGGCTGGTTATCGGCCGCGGAATCAACATTCTCCGCCGCATGAATCGCCGTCACTTCCATCTCGATCAACCCGTCATCCATGAGAATTTTACTGCCGACTTTGATATCGTTATAGAGATTCTTGTAGGTAATGGAAACCCGATTTTCATCGCCCACGATCTCCTGCGTCGTCAATGTAAAAAGCTGCCCGTCCTTAAGCTCCGCCCTGCCGTTTTCAAACTCCCGCAAGCGTATCTCCGGCCCCTTGGTATCCAAAAGAGCCGCCACCGGGCGCTTTAACTCCTCGCGCAGGCGGCACAGCATATGGTAGCGCACCAGCTGCTCGTCGTGCGTGCCGTGGGAAAAATTAAAACGCGCAACGTTCATTCCCTCTTCAATCAGTTTCCTCAAAATACTTTCATCATCCGTGGCCGGTCCTAACGTACATACAATCTTTGTTTTCCGAAACATACCCTCTCTGTCAGCAACGGTTCCTCGCACTCATAGTTATATGCTTGTTTTGTAACTTTCACAGTTACCTCCTCATTCCCGTAACAACGCGCGAAACCGTTATCTCCCTTCTATTATTTTGTGATCATAGTGCCCGGCCCGCCGGTGATCTTCGAGCCGTCTGTATTTAATCTGGTAATCAGCACGGAACGGACGGCGGAATCGCCGATAAAATCAATCGCCGCCTGAATCTTTGGCAGCATATCACCCTCGCCAAACTGCCCTTGCTCCATATATTCTCTGGCCTGCGCCACACTCATCGAGGTAAGCGGTTTCTGCTGATCCGTGCCGTAATGCAGGCACACATTGTCGACGCTGGTTAAAATCACTAGCATATCGACCTCTAATAGCTCCGCGAGCTTTCCGGCAGCCAGATCTTTTTCGATGACGGCGCTCGCGCCCTTTAAGTGATGATTCTGTGATAGCACCGGAATCCCGCCGCCGCCGCAGGCCACTACCACCTGGTCGGCGTCAAGCAGCGCGCGGATAGCGTCAATTTCCACGATATCGACAGGTTTTGGCGCCGCGACAATACGTCGGTAACCGTCGGTAACCTCCACCACATGATTGCCTTTCTTCTCCTCCGCCTCCGCCTCATCGGCGCTCATCACACGGCCGATCACTTTGCTCGGCTTATAGAACGCTTCATCATAAGGGTCTACCACCACCTGGGTTAAGACAGTGGAAACCGTCTTATAGATTCCTCTGTTTAACAGCTCCGCGCGGATGGAATTTTGCAAATCATAGCCGATATAACCCTGGCTCATGGCTGAACATACCGACATCGGGGTCGCCGTGTAATCGGGATACAAACGGCAGAACTCGCTCATGGCCGTATGTATCATACCGACCTGCGGCCCGTTGCTGTGCGTGATCACCACCTGATAATCCTTACCGATAAAATCCGCCACGGCCCTGGCGGTGTGCCTAGCCGCCTCTTTCTGCTCTGGCAGCGTAGTCCCAAGAGCCTCATGCCCTAAGGCAATCACAATCTTCTTTTTCTTCATACACAAAATCTCCATTTATGATAATCAAATTTGCAAAGCTAATCCGCCGCTTCCTCGATAAAGGAATCGATCAATTCCCATATCTCTTCCCGCCCCTGCTTGGTCTCCGCCGAAAAAGGAATGATAAGCGTCTCCTGCTTTATGCCAAGACCCTCGCGGATTATTTTGAGGTTCTTTTGTAACTGGCTGCGCTTGATTTTGTCCAACTTTGTGGCAATAATAATCGGCGAAAAGCCTTGGTGCGCAATCCAGTCGTACATTATCTTATCGTTGGCAGACGGCGCATGGCGGATATCGATCAGCAAAAAGACCGCTTTTAACTTCCGGGAAGTGTGAAGATAATGCTCCACCATCGTGCCCCATTTCTCTTTCTCGGCCGCGGAGGCCTTCGCATAGCCATACCCTGGCAAATCTACATAATAAATGGCGCTGTTAATATGATAAAAATTGATCGTCTGCGTCTTTCCCGGCTGCGACGAAGTGCGGGCCAGCGCCTTGCGGTTCATCAGCGCATTGATCAAAGATGACTTGCCCACATTGGACTTGCCGGCAAACGCCACCTCGGGATGCGGATTATCCGGTATTTTGCTGGTGATGCCGCAGACGGTCTCCAAACTGACATCTTTAATAATCATGTTTTTTCCCTCTGCTTCGCAAACGCGACGCGAAGCACTTCCTTTAACTGCTCGACAAAGATGATCTGAAGGCCGTCCTTGATCTCATCTTCGATCTCCTCAATATCCTTGACATTTTTAACCGGCACTAGGACCGTCCCAATTCCCGCATTTTTGGCCGCCAGAATCTTTTCTTTTAAGCCGCCGATCGGCAGCACTCTGCCGCGCAGCGTGATCTCTCCGGTCATTGCCACATCCGCCCGCACAGGCTGCTTTGTAATGGCGGAAAGCACCGCGGTCGCCATCGTAATGCCCGCAGAAGGCCCGTCTTTTGGCACCGCCCCCTCCGGTATATGGATGTGGATATCATTTTCCTGGAAAAACTTTTTGGCGATGTGGTATTCCTCCGCAATCGAGCGGATATAGCTGATACCGGTCTCGGCGGATTCTTTCATGACATCCCCCATCTGTCCGGTAAGCTTGCACACGCCTTTCCCCGGCATGATATTGACCTCAATCTCTAACGTATCCCCACCAACGCTTGTCCATGCAAGGCCGCGCACGATGCCGATCTCGTTGGTTTCGTTTTTCCTGTCAAAGCTGTATTTTTCCCTGCCCAGGTATTTATCGAGATTCTTTCCCGTTACTTTTACCGTCTTTTTGCCGTCCTCATAGATTTCGCGCGCCGCTTTCCTAGCGATCGCCCCGATACGGCGCTCTAAGCTACGCACGCCCGCTTCCCGCGTATAGCCGCTGATGATTGCCCGCAGCGCATTGTCGCTGACTACAAGCTGCCGTTTTTTCAGCCCGTTCTTCTCCATCTGCTTGGCCATAAGATGCTCTTTGGCGATATGAAACTTTTCGTTCTCCGTATAACTGCTGACCTCAATCACTTCCATACGGTCGAGCAGCGGCTTTGGCACCGTCTGCAAAGAGTTTGCCGTGGCGATAAAAAACACCTCGGACAAGTCTACCGGCAGCTCCACATAATGATCGCGAAAAGCCACATTCTGCTCCGCGTCAAGCACTTCAAGCAGCGCGGAAGCGGTATCGCCCTTATAGTCGCTGCTCATCTTGTCGATCTCGTCCAAAAGCATCAGCGGATTTTTCACCCCTGCGGCCTTTAATCCATTGACAATGCGCCCCGGCATCGCGCCCACATAGGTCTTGCGGTGGCCGCGTATCTCCGCCTCATCACGCACGCCGCCCAACGATATGCGCACATACTTCTTCTCGAGCGCACGCGCGACGGACTTGGCGATACTGGTCTTGCCGGTGCCCGGCGGGCCCGCCAGACAGATGATCGGGCACTCTCCTTTGCCCGTAAGGCTTCTGACCGCCAAAAACTCTAAAATGCGTTCCTTGACCTTTTTCATACCGTAGTGGTCTTCATCGAGAATTTTCTGCGCGTTTTTAATATCCTGCTTATCCTTGGAAGTCTTGTCCCAAGGCAGCTCCAGAAGCATCTCAATATAGCCCCTGGTGACAGCGCTCTCGGAGGAGGCCGGTCCCAGCATTTTAAGGCGACCGATCTCTTTTTTGATTTTGTCTTTCACTTCTTGGGGCGCTTTTAGCTTGTCCAGAGATTTCTGATAACCTGCCAGCTCAGAGTCCGTATCATCTTCCCCAAGCTCCTGTCGGATGACACGCATCTGCTCGCGCAGCAGGTAGTCTTTTTGATTTTTGTCCACCCGCTCTTTGACTTTCTCCTGAAACTCATTCTTGATGGCCGCAATCTGAATCTCCTGCAGCAGCATCGCCAAGAGCACCTCATAGCGCTCCGTCAAAGTTTCCGCCTCCAAAATCAGCTGCTTTTGTGTATAATACACCGGAAGGTTTGCCGCAATCTGATTCACCAGCGCGGCGATATCCTCGATCTCGTTGATATGGCGCATCGTCTCCTTACTGTTTTTTAATGCAACCGCCGCATATTTGCCGTAAGTCTCCTTGAGACTGCGCACCATCGCCGTCTTTGCCTCCGCAAAGAGTTCCTCTTCCCCGCTGCCGCTCATCACAACCTGCGCCACCAAAAATTCCTTTTCATCCACAAAAGAGGACAATTCTGCCCTCTCTTTTCCCTCCACCAATATGCGCAGCACATTATTCTGAAGTTTTATCACCTGGCGGATCTTGGCCAAAATACCGACACGGTACAGTTCTTCGATCCCAGGTTCCTGTGTGTTCACATCTTTTTGCGCGACGAGGAACACCTCGGCGTCATGCAGCATAGCTTCCTGCACTGCCTTGACGGATTGTTCTCTGCTGATATCAAAATGCGCCACCATGCCCGGCAGTATCACGATGCCCCGCAGCGCCACCGCCGGAACTGTTTTGCTCATCCAATCACTCATATCTTATTTCTTTCTATATTCTCAAATCTGCTTTCTTCAACTCCTGCTCTTCCACGGCAAGCGCCTCTTCCACCATACTGCTGGTGATCCTGCAGTATTCGACGGAAGTCTCCGAGGGCACCTCATACATCAGGTCCAGTGTCACCGCCTCCATAATGGCGCGCAGGCCCCTGGCCCCTGTCTTGCGCTCTAACGCTTTGTCGGCAATCGACTCCAATGCATCCTTGTCGAAATCCAGCGTCACATTGTCGAGTTCAAACAACTTTTTGTACTGTTTGGTCAGTGAATTTTTGGGTTCCTGCAAAATGCGAATCAACGCCTCCCGGTCTAACTCATCGAGCGCCACCGTCACCGGCACACGTCCGATAAACTCCGGTATCAGGCCGAACTTCACAAAATCCTGCGGCAGCGCGTGCTTAAACACATCGCCGATATTATATTCTGACTTTGACTTGACATCCGCATTAAAACCAATGGCTTTCTGATCCATGCGGTTCTCGATAATCTTTTCGAGACCGTCAAAGGCACCGCCGCAGATAAACAAAATATTGGTCGTGTCGATCGGTATCAGCTCCTGCTGCGGATGCTTCCTGCCACCCTGCGGCGGAACCGAGGCAACCGTACCCTCTAAGATCTTGAGCAGCGCCTGCTGTACGCCCTCGCCGGAGACGTCCCTGGTGATCGAGACATTTTCAGATTTCTTGGATATCTTATCAATCTCATCGATATAGATAATACCGTGTTGGGCACGCCCGATATCGTAATCCGCAGCCTGAATAATCTTCAACAGTATGTTTTCCACGTCCTCGCCCACATATCCGGCCTCGGTCAGCGTGGTCGCGTCCGCTATGGCGAACGGCACATTCAGAACTCTTGCCAGCGTCTGCGCGAGCAGGGTCTTACCGGAACCTGTCGGCCCTAACATCAAGACGTTGCTCTTTTGCAGCTCGACGCCCAGATCATCCCCCGCGAGAATTCGCTTATAATGGTTATATACGGCCACGGAAAGCACTTTCTTGGCCCGTTCCTGACCCACCACGTACTCATCGAGAAACGCATTCAGCTCTTTGGGCGTCAGCAGATTGATCTCATCGCGCTCGTCGGTCTCCGTCTCCTCCTCGTCATGCTCGTTGATAATATCCAAACAGATATCGACGCATTCATCACAGATATAGGCGCCGTTCGGCCCCGATATCAGACGATGCACCTGCTTTTGGGTTTTTCCGCAAAAGGAACAGCGGTAATTCTCTTCATTTCTACCTGCCATTTCGTTTTTCTCCAAACTTATTATTTGTCAGTGTTATTTTCTGCTGTTGGTCGTGATCACTTCGTCGATCAGTCCGTACTCTTTCGACTCGGCGGCAGTCATATAGTGATCCCGCTCCGTGTCCGCTGCGATCACGTCATACGGCTTGCCGGTGTTGGCAGCCAATATTTCATTTAACTTTTTCTTTGTCCGCAAAATATTCTCGGCCGCAATCTGAATCTCCGTCGCCTGCCCTTTTGCGCCGCCGGAAGGCTGATGAATCATGATCTCCGCATTGGGAAGGGCGTACCGTTTTCCTTTCGTGCCGCCTGCCAGCAGGAACGCCCCCATACTGGCCGCTAATCCAATACAGATCGTTGACACATCGCACTTGATATACTGCATGGTGTCGTAGATCGCCATGCCCGCTGTCACGACACCGCCCGGGGAATTGATGTAAAGCTGAATATCCTTATCCGGGCTTTCGGACTCTAAAAATAGCAGCTGTGCCACGACAAGGCTCGCTGTGGTCTCGTTGACTTCTTCGCCGAGAAATATGATTCTGTCTTTTAATAAACGGGAGTAAATATCATAATTGCGCTCTCCCCTGCTGGTCTGCTCTACGACATAAGGTACTAAACTCATTTCAAATCCTCCATTTTCTATTTCATATTCAGTGCGTGACGTTATCATTCCTCATTTTCCATGGATTTAAAAATAAGGTGACCCCGAAAAACACTGTTGCCTTCTATTTTGGTTTCACTGACGCGGTACAAAACGCCCCAATCGCGCAGATTCCAGAAAATCCCTGTCATCTGTGCCGGCTCGGCGTACACCACGATCTCTTTTTGCCGCTGCATTTTTTCTTTCTGCCGCCAGATATCGCAGGAAAGATACACGCCCGCAGCGGGCGCCAGCAAAAAACAGGCGGCATTGAGAAAGACAACGGTCCCAAACGCGCCGCTTATCAAGCGGACGCCAACGCCCCCGCTCTCCTCCCACTTCTTTGCGAGATACAAAAGCGCCGCGATTACAAAAAAATGCAGATAGGCACTGTAACGCGCCCACCAGCTTCCGGGCAAAAACAGCGCCATCATAAGCGCGATAAACAGCGTGACGCCTGCTTCCGGCGTGGGAAACGGCAATTTCCTGCCGCAGCGCGCCAGCAAAAGCACTGCAAGCACCGCAGAGACAAGAAAAATACCGCTGTAAAACGGCCCCGCCCCGCCGACGCGAACATCCGTGTACATACATTCTTTGATCTCTGACAGAGAGAACGTAAACGGAACTTTTAACTTCGGTTGCCTGTTATCCTCACTGGTAATATTTTCCGTCTTTCCAAAGAAAGATACAAGACTTTTTTGTAAATTATTTTTATTTTCAAATGTATGCGGCTCACTGTAAGCCATGATATCTACTTTACCCTCTCCAAACAGCGGGTAAAGCGGATTGCCGTGATCCGTCAAATTGCCGACGTAGGAAGAATTTCCCACCACCAGAACAGCAAACAGCGCCATACCGGCAAACATGGCGCCGGCAGAGACAAACACCTTAAAAAACTGGCGCTTTCTTGCTGCCCGTATCAGCCAGCAGACATAAAATCCTGCGCAAAACATCCCGATGTATACCGCACCGGTAAACTTGATATTAATGCAATAGACGATGGATGCAAACAAAAACAGCAGCGGATAACGTCTTTGAATGGCAGAATTTTGAATACTAAGCAACAGCATTGCCAATACGCCCAGCAGCAGATACAGATATAGATTTCCGTCGATATAAAAGCTTTCGATCTGTGAAACAACCGCGGGCTGAAATACCGATACGGCGGTAATGGCAGCCACCCAGCCCCAGCGCTTTAGATAAACTGACAGGCAGCGCTGCAAGATACCTGCCACTGACAACAAAATTAAAAGATTGACTGCCTTGCCCGTCTCGATATTGCCAAAAAATGACGCGAACACCGCCGAAATTATCCAGCCGCCGTTGGCATAATGATCCACCCATTTTGCGTTGTAGGCCATGCCAAAAGTGCGGTATGCCTCCGGCAGCACGTCCATACATGACCCACGCATCGGATTCCATCCGTCCGTCAACAACCCTACCGCAGTCTTGTGGTAGGTATTGCCGTCCCAGTGTATATTAAAAATCAGATACGCGAGCAGTACCGCCAGAAAAACCATTGCCAGCCAGCCAAGAACCGACGCTGCCGCCGGCTTTTTTCTTCCCGTCAAAAAGTACATCACGCCCGCAGCAAGCAGCGCGCAGGCCGGCAGCTGCCAGCCCTGCACCGTAATCCCGGCAAAAAACAGCAACGCGGGCAGCAGCAGGCAAAACAGCAGCCATAAAATATTGTATACGGATATCTGAAAGAAAATCTGTGAAGCTCTCTTCACCCTGCCGCCTCCACCATCTGTCTTAACGATCACTCCGATCCACTCCCATGCAGCAGACATGCCGCATGTATCCAATATAAGCTTAAACAGACCGGTCCATATCTATGAACCAGCCTGCTCCTATATGACTTTCAACAAAGTCTATTCTTCTGTTGCGCTCTCTTCTTCCTGATCTTTCTTGGTTTTTGCTTTTGCCTTTTCCTTTACATTGTCCATAACCAGATCAACCGCTTTCGTCACAGACAGATCGCGTCGGATGGACTGCTTCTCCTTATCGCCCATGTGCTCTTTGAGCTTGTCCGCTTCCATGCCATAGGCAGATGCCATCTTCTCAATCTCGGCGTCGATCTCCTCCTCCGTCACTTCGATGTTCTCTTCCTTCGCAATCTGCTCTAACACGAGACTGCTCTTGATGCGCGTCTCGGCCTCCGGGCGAACCTGCTCTTTTAACTTGTCCATCGTCAGGCCGGAAAACTGCATATACTGCTCGAGAGAAAGGCCGCTCTGCATGATTCTCTGCGCAAACTCGTTCACCATATTATCACACTGTGTATCGAGCATGGCCTCCGGAATCTCCATCGTAGATTTGTCGATAATCTTCTGAATCGCCTCATCCTCTTTGGTGCGCTTTGCCGCATTTTCTTTCTGTTCTGCCAGACGCCCCTTAATCTCTTCCTTGTATGCGTCTAACGTATCGCACTCAGAGACATCCTGCGCAAATTCGTCGTTTAATTCCGGCAGCTCTTTGGCCTTAATCTCATGAATCTTAACCTTGAATAACGCCGGCTTGCCAGCCAGATCTGCGGAATGATACTTCTCCGGGAATTTGACATTGACTTCCACGTCGTCCCCTACGCTCTTTCCGACCAACTGATCTTCAAACGTGTCGACAAACGAATGGGAACCGAGCTCCAGGGAATGGTTCTCGTCCTTGCCGCCCTCAAATGCAACGCCGTCGCAGAATCCCTCATAATCAATCACGACCGTGTCGCCGTTTGCGGCGGGTCTGTCCGTCACGCTCACGTTTCTCGCATTTTTCTCTCTCTCACTCTCGAGTTCTTTCTCGATCTCCTCATCTGTCACGTCGGTGTCAATCTTTGTCACCTGCACGCCTTTATATTTGCCGAGCTTCACCTCCGGTCTCACCGCCACTTCCGCCGTAAAGATGAACGGCTTGCCGGAGCCGATCTGTACCACGTCGACCGTCGGCCGGGAAACGATATCAATGCCGCTCTCATCCGCGGCATCCGGATAATGATCCTGAATCAGCGTATTTACAGCGTCGTCATAGAAAACCGCCTCGCCGTACATCTTCTCGATCATTTTTCTCGGAACCTTTCCCTTGCGAAATCCCGGAATACTGATTTTGCTCTTCTGCTTCTGATAGGAAGCTTCCATCGCCTTTTCAACCTCGTCTGCGGCAACTTCTATCGTAAGTTTTGCCATATTCTTTTCTAAATTCTCTACCTGTACACTCATGATAAATTATTCTCCTCCTTAATATGACATCGTTTTTCGTGTACAACGTACCGTGCACCATATACACGTACATCTCCGTTCGCTCAAAGCCGCAGCCATATCCCTGACTCAGGGCATAGTACGACTATTACAGTCATTTTAGGATTATATCATACCAGGTGAAAAAAAACAACTTATTTATTTTCCATTTTTTCCCGCTCTTTCTAAGTGTTTTTTTGTCCCATATCCCCTCTGGCCGCCGACAATGCACAAATCAAAAACGCGCCGCTTAAGATTAGCAGTAAGACCGCTGTTTTCCTCTGCTCCGCTTCCCTGACCTCAATCAGACTTTTTGCCGCCCGCCTGCTTTTCCTCGTATCCTCTGTCCGGTTCAAAATATTGGCTCTCCATCCTTCAAAATCGGACCATTGGCCGGGCACCAGGTCGGAAAACATCTCCCAGATATTTTGCTGTCCGTTCGTCACCACAAAGCTTCCCAGGCCATAACTGTCGCAAAATGCCCTGATCTTTTCCCGTGTGTCATACGCGCGTGAGAGGGTGATTCTATTCAAGACAGCGTCCTTCGCCGTCTCCTGCACGATAAACACGTCCTCCGGTTCTTTCAGCACGCCGCGCACGGTAAATTCCCTGCCGCCGTACCGCACTTTCTGCCCCTCCACATTGCCGCTTCCAAAAAGCCTCTGTGCCGCCCGCTCTCCCAGAAGGCATCCCTCCTCGTCCGCCTCCTGCAAAATTTTGCCGTAAGGAATGATATTTTGTGAACTCCCGCAGAGCCGCAGCAGTGTGACCACGGCGCTGCGAAATCCATCGGTGTCCGTCACACTTTTCCCGTCCTCCTCGCACCATGCGGTAAACTCTGCCGGCTCATCATTTTCCTCTGACTCGCGTATTTGCTTTGCCTGTCTCGGTGTAATTCCATTCGCGCCGGCCGCCGCGCTTTGTTCCTGCGTGGATGCGGCTGCCGCCAGCGTGACACCCATACGCGTCAAACGGCTTTTCTTCCACAGGATGCTTCCGCAAATGCCGATGCAGACGGCAGCCAGCAGGCAGATCGCACAAACCGCCCACCGCATACCGCGTCTCATGATTTTTGCAGACGTACCCGGTCGCCTGCATTGATGTATTGAGTGGATTCTGTGACAATCAGATTATCCCTGCCGAGCGTCCCCTCTTCGAGCGCCGCATAGGAACTGTTTTTATCGACAATCCTCACCTCGGTTTTTCTGGTGAAGTATTCCGTCCCAAGCACGGTCGGTTTCTGATCGAGCACATAGACAAAATATTTGCCCTGCTCCGTGTGTATCGCAGAAAGCGGCACCGCCACGGAATAGAGTTCGGACTGCTTTACAATGCGGATAACCGCTCGCTCCCCGATTAAAAACTCATCCGCATGATCTGCGGATTCGGCCATAATCTCTACACTGCCGTCCGCGCTCTGCCGGATCGCGGTCACCGAAAAATCTTCGTATGTTGTCCCGTTTTTCTCCACTGTCACCACATCTCCTCTCTCCACATAACGGGCCTCTTCCTCTTTGATCAGCGCTGCAATACGGATTCCTCCCACCATGGAAGCCATGGTAAACGCGGCGGTATCGCCGGTCATCTGCCCGGCAGCAACCAAAACGCCCGTGATTGTCCCCGCCTCTTTCGCGGTCACAGTCCCGCACGATGACGCCAGTTTTTGGTATGCCTCCAATGTCTTTTCCTTCTGTTCGATGCTGATTGCGTTAATTTGAGATGACCGGTCGG
Organism: uncultured Roseburia sp.; assembly: GCA_910584215.1. Lineage (GTDB taxonomy): Bacteria > Bacillota > Clostridia > Lachnospirales > Lachnospiraceae > Roseburia. The sequence goes on from CAJTYI010000012.1 coordinate 38,251, forward strand.
CAGCCCCTTTCACCTGTGCATCCTCGAGTGCGCGCGCCGCCGCCTCCACTTCATCGGCTCCACTCCTCTTTACTTCCTCACAGGCCTGCTTTTTGTCGAAATAGGCCTGCCACAACTGCGTTTTTTTTGCCTCCGATTCCTCCTGGGACATAGATGCGCCTGCGCCGCCGGCAAAGCGGTTGATGGCATCCTCTGCCTGTTTGACTTCCTCTTCGGCCCGCCGCAGGTTTTCTTCATTTTTCTTTATAGCCTTATCATAATCCTCCCTGGCCCGCTGCGCCTGCCTCTTCTTTTCCTCCTCAGCGAGCGCGCGGTTCTCGGCAATCGCCTCATTTTGCAGCCGCAGCGTCTTGATCTCGTCCGAAAGCAGCCCCATCTGTTCTTCGAGATGTTCTTCGTCTAATTGCGCCAAAACATCTCCCTGTTTCACCACGCTCCCCTCCTCGACATAAACGGTTCTCACCAAAAGTCCCGGTTCCGTCATTACCGGAAACTCAAGATTTTTCTGCACGGATGCCTCCGTGTTTACAATGTGTTCAATCTTTTTCGCAGAATATGTCTCAGCGAACACGCGCGCCACAAGAAAGCTGTCCGCCGCCCGTGATAATATCGTAAAAACCATCATCACAGCCAGCAGCACCACAAATCCTTTTGCAAAAAATTGCTTCATAAATCCCCCTATTCTTTAATCGCGGATGCCGCGATTCCCTGCTCCAGATAGTCGCTTCCCGCCATAAATAAAAACAGGGTGGGCAGCAGCGCGATCAGAGAAGCGCACAGCGCAAATCCGGTCCGCCCCACGTCAATTTCCGGCAGATACATGGAAAGCGGATAGAGCGTCTTATCTTTTATAAATGCAATCGGCTGTTCGATCATGGAAAAACATTCTAAGAACTGTAAGAGCAGTGCCGAGACGATTCCCGTTTTTCCCAGAGGCACGCCCACAAGCAAAAACATCTGCCACTCTCCGGCGCCGTCCACCCGCGCTGCCTCCATGATATCCTCCGGTATCCCGGCAAAAAACCGGTACATGATAAACACGGAAAATGTTGAAAATGCACCCGGCAAAATAACCGCCCACAGCGTATCCACAAGCCCTATCCCGTCTAATACCAAGTATTCCGAGAGCATCATGACCTGAAACGGCATCATCATCAGCAGAATATAAATCTGATAGATTAACTTTCTGCCGCGAAACGCATATCTTGACAGCCCCCACGCGGCGGGCACTGCCAATATCATCTGTCCTAGGAGAACCCCCGCCGTGATCTTTGCCGTGTTCCAGAACATATGAAAAAATTCAGGCGCATCAAGCAGGACTTCCACCACATGCCTAAGGGTGGGATACAGAGGAATCAGGCGCCAAACGGCATAACCCTCCTGACCGGATAACACCGGTCCCAGATAACTTTTGATCTCCTCATCACCCATGATGCTCCCGCCAACCAGAAACACAATCGGGCCAAGAGTAAATACCGCAAAAATAATCAAGATTGCCATACGGCAAAACCGCGCCGCGACCCGTCTCATTGTTATCCTCCTCGTATTAAACGTTCCGTCTCTGCACTTTGTTCATTCTTTTTTGTCTATTGGTTTTCCCACATTCTCTGCATCACCGAAACCGCTGTGCAGATGACGATGGCGAGAAGTACTGCACCCGCCGCCATCTTATCCACCGACAGGCTCATAAACCAGTTGTTAAACACATGCTGTAACAGATAGATACTGTCGTGCGGGTAATTGCCTGCCACAAGATAGGCCTCCCTGAATACCCGGAATGAGTTTAAAAAGGAAACCACGACAATCGTAAAAGCTGCGGGGCGGATGCAGGGCAGCGTAATATAAAAAAAGGATGCCGCGCGCCCGGCCCCGTCTATTCTGGCCGCCTCATACACCGTGCCGGGGATAGCGTCCATCGCCGCCATCCACAGCACCACCACATATCCAAGATTTTTCCAAATGTAGCTGCCGACCAGAACATAAAACGCACTGCCCGTATTCATCCAGTCAACGGCAGTGCCGCCAAGCGCGGTCACCACACCGTTTACCATGCCGTGTACGTGAAACAGCAGCCGCCAGATGAGCACCACACAGGCGGCAGGTATCGCTAACGGCACCAGAAAAGCATTTTTCAACGCCCCCGCCGTTTTCCCTGTTCCATAGATGAGTACCGCCAGAAACAGGGAAATCACAAGCAGAAGCGGCAGACACACCAGCGTAAACCGCAGCGTATTGCCGGCCGCTAAGCGGAATGCGTCATTGCCCAGCACTATCTTAAAATTCTCTAATCCACTAAAAGATCCTGCCGCACGAAATACCGAACGGCGCACCACATCCAAAAAAGGAAGGAACAGGAATATGCACACTCCAATAAAATGCGGCAGGACAAACAGGATTCCGGTATGTTTCTTTTTCATCGCGTCCACTATTCCGACAAATAGAGATTGCACTTCTGCATAATTTCATGCAGAGCCTCATCTACCGCTATTTCGCCTTTTAATGCTTTTTCTCCCTGCTCTAAGACGATCTCTTTGATCACCTCATCCATGCAGACTGGCTTTTGTGCCGCTCCGAGAATACCGGTTATCTTTTCTGTCACCTCATCCGAAAGATTCTGGAATAACAGATTATAGTGCTCCCCTTCCGGCGTGGAAACGTTGACCCCGGCATTTCCCTCATTGCCGTCGTAGGCATGTTTTTCCTGCTCGCAGAGCGCCTCATAAGCTGCACGGTTGACCGGAAAACCATTGTAAGAAAGAGTTCCGCACTCCGCGCCAAACAGCGTCCTTAAAAAATCCTCCGCCTGCTCGCCCACATCCGTGCCCGCAAGGATACCCGCCAGCTGATATACGCCAAAACCTTTTACCACATCCACATTCGCAGGGCTAAAACTCCAGCCATGCACCTCATTCATCGAATGAAGCATAACAAGTTCCGATATATCGACTAAAGTACCATAACCCAGTTTCGCCTCCTTCATCACGACACTGAACGCGTCCAGGGTGCCAAAAAGCGACGCATCGATCTTGGGACTGTAATAATCCACAGCTTCGCTTTCGTTCGGCTGCGCATCATAGATCTGTTTTGCGCATGACAGGTATTGCTCTATCGCCTCCTCCTTTAGTTTTCCGCTCTCATCAAACCATCCGGCAGAATCCGCATAGTACAATTTTTCCAGCAGTTTCGCCGCACCGCCCATCGGGAAAATCTTGCTCTCTCCAGCCGCCTTTTGTGCAGTCACATAATCTGCCAGTTTCTCGAGGCTTGCTCCCGCTGCCAGCGCCTCTTCATCGCCGTTTACCAGGCTGACATAAAATCTTGCCGGAAATTGATAGATAGCGCCGTCCTTTTGATATGCCTGCTTTACATTCCCAAAAACGCCCTCACTGCCATCGATTTCTTCCACGACCGCACTGATATCCTTTAACATTCCTTTTTCGATGTAGCTCTCTACCGGAAGCCCGTCTAAAATCAATACATCCGGCCCGTTGCCCGCCAAGATTTCTGTATTGAGCGCACGAATCGCATCCTGCGCCGTCACGCCGTCCTCCCCGGATCTGCCAATTTGCAGATTAACAAAGACATCCTGGTGATTTTTCTGATAGCTGGATACTGCCTGGCGCAGGAACGTAGTATCTTTTAGCGCATAGATCTTTAGCTCCTTCTCCGGCATGGTGGGAACATTTTCGTCGTAAACATATTTCAAAAGCTTTCCGGCGTCCGTTCCGTCTATTATGGCGAGATAAAACTGTCTCTCATCCACCATCATCAGATTTAAGAAACCCGCCGACGTGTCCCCTATGGTGCACAGCGCACCGTTAATCAGCTGTTCATTGATACTGCTTCCCCTTGCATGGCCAAACAATCCCTGATGATTGACATAAAAGATCATATCTTCGCTGTCCCCACCGGTAAACACTAGCGGTCTTGCGTATTCACCGTTCTTGTCCGCAAGCGTTATGTCCGCCGCCATCATCTCATCCAACAGCCCGTCAGCCTCCCATGCTGTACCGTCAGCGCTGTTGACGATTGAAATGCCGTCCTCTGCTACCGCCAGCACCTGATTCCCCGCTATGCCAAAATGACGCACATGCTTTTCTTCCAGATCAGTAAGCAGCTCACAAGTCCCGCTCTCGATATCGGCCCGGTAAAAATAACTGTTCAGATTTTCTATAATCAGATTGCCTGCCGCGTCAAAGGCACAGTCCATTGGCGTCGCCGCATACTCCTGATTTTGGCTTTCCACATCCGGGATCACCAGCTCTTTTTTCTCCATACTACCATCCGGCCGGATGATTCCCGCCATGATACTGCCGGTATTATCTTTGCCCGGCATAAGCCCCACTACCGTGCCGTCCGAGCGGATGGCAGAGCTAAATATATAGGCATTAAAAATCTCGTCAATCTGCCCGGCATCGATCGCAAGCGCCGAGAAGCTTTCCCCGCCATCCTTCGACACCTGCACCTGATAGCTGTCATTATCCGAGTTTCGCGCAAACAACTCTATGCTGCCGTCGGCAAGCAGTGCCGCGTATAATATATCACTCACATTTTCCGGCAGCGCAACTTCCGATTCCATAAATCGTCCCATGCTGCCTGACGCATCCACACCTCCTTCAATCTGCGTCGATTTGCTGTCCACCGTTTCACCGTCCGCAGAAACCGGTTCCTTGCCGCATCCGCCAAGTCCTGCCACAAGCATCATCCCGCAAAGCATCAGACTTACCATTCTCTTTATCTTCATTTTTTCTCTCCTTCCGCCGCGTAAGCGGCTTTTATGTCAGAGGAATTCCCGCTTGACGCATCTTTAAAATTCCCTCCGCGATATTCTTTATCCTATCAGAACTTTCTTTAAAAATCCTTTAAGGGCCGCTTTAATTTTTTATTCCTTTTTAAGCAGACAGCAATTGCAGCCTTAGTCGAGGACAATCCAGTGATTGTAAAACAGGACTTTACAATGTAAAAATCTCGGCTATGTGATTATCTATATAATGATTTATAAGAGATTCAAATTAACATTCTGGTGATTGATTTGGGCAAAATATTATTGTAATATATTCAAGTAAGAAATCAATTTGCCGGGGACTGAGGCTACACGCAAAATACCGGCAATAGACTTTAAAATCAAAAGGAGGAATACGGATGGAGCGTTTTAAAAAAGTTTATAGTCAAGGAATGATCAATGTCGTTGAGATATGGGTGGACACAAAAACAGGTGTAAATTATGTATTTCACAGGGATGGAAATGCCGGCGGCTTCACACCATTGCTGGATAAAGAGGGCAAGCCTGTCATAACACAATAAATTGCAGTCTTTCTCATCGAAAACACATAACAGCCGCTGACAAAGCGGCAACAAACAGCGGTAAATCCATCTAGGGTTTACCGCTAATTTTATACCTGGGCAGAATTGTGATGAAAAACAATGAAAATGTCCGTGACAAGTTGCAATAGAAGAAGCCCGTTAAAGAATCTTTTAAGGAATTTATGTTATAATAAATCAAAATATATTGTAACAGGCAGAAAGGAATTTCCATATGAATATTTTGCTGATAGAAGACGACCAAAATTTATGTGACACATTATCTTTTCAGTTAAAACAGGAACATTACGACGTCGATATCTGCCACGACGGGCGGGACGGACTCGACCTAATGTTACAGGACGCTTACGATCTGGTCCTTCTTGACCGGATGCTCCCCACCATGAACGGCCTAATGGTTCTAAAAAAGGCCCGGGCCGCGGGAATCAAAACACCGGTCATTGTCATCACCGCGTTAGGAGAGCTTTACGACCGCATCGAGGGCCTCGACGGCGGCGCCGACGACTATATGGTAAAACCGTTCGCTTACGAGGAATTGTCCGCGCGCATCCGCTCCCTTGGCAGGCGCAGCGGCAAATGGGAGGAGCAGGAGACACTTTCTTACGGTGACATCTCCTATGATGTGGAAATCCGCGAGCTGAGCGGACCAAATGGCAGCCTGATGCTCTCCGGCAGAGAGGGACGGCTCGCAGAGGTGTTTCTGCGGGAACCGGAAACCCTGCTGCGCCGCATGGTAATCTTGTCGCGCGTCTGGGGCGCCGATGCCGCCGTGGAGGAGGGCAATCTCGACACCTACATGCATTTTTTAAGAAAACGGTTTTCCACTGTGGGAAGTACACTCTCCCTCACCACAATTCGCGGTGCGGGATATCGATTGGAGATGCCGCATGTTTCATAAATTACACCGCCAAATGACCTTTTTTTGCACCGCCGTCACCGGCGTTATACTGATCGCACTGACTGCGGCGTGTCTTTTGGTCGCTGAAAACGGACTCAAAAAGAGCAGTTACGCCTCCTTTTTAAATGAAAGCAGCGCCGTTATCTCACACTTTCAGGAACAGAACACCATCTCTTTGTCCTATCTCAACCAACTGCGGGGTAAAAATAACTTTGAGTGCGTGCTCTACGAAAATGATCAGCCACTGTTTTTCCAACATCTGACTCAGCCAGAAGAGACGCTGGGCAAAGATTTTATTAATCTCGCCATACAGACCGCAGAAGAGACCTATCATTTTCCGCTCTTTTCCAACGCCAACAGCCAGCTAATCAGTCACATCGAGTTTACCCTCACCAAGCGCGGCGAAGGGCTCTACTATGTCTGTGCGGCCAAAATACCCAAAGAAAACAGCAGACTCTCGCTGCTGATTTTTTATTCATTCCGGCATCAACAGCGACAAATTACCAGACAGCGCGTCGCATTTGCTTTCGCCGACCTGCTCGGCATCCTGCTGCTCACCGCTTTTTCCTGGTTCTTTACCGGACGAATGTTAGGCCCCATCGAAGAAAATAACAGCAGGCAGACCCATTTTATCGCCTCGGCCTCCCACGAACTGCGCACGCCGCTCGCGGTCATTCTCTCCGGCTTAGAAGCCTATGATAAATCCACCGACCAGGCAGACCGACAGCATTTTAAAAATATCATGCAGCGGGAAGGCCAAAGGATGCAGCGCTTGATCGCCGATATGCTGCTTTTAGCAAACTCCGACGCCAACTCGCTAAAATTGCAGACAGAAGACTGTCAGCCGGACGAGCTTTTGCTCTTTACCTACGAAAAATATGAACTTCTCGCCGCCCAAAAACAGATTGCACTAAAGCTTCGGCTCCCGGACATTCCTCTGCCCAATATCACTTGCGACCGAGAACGTATTCTTCAGGTTTTATCTATTCTGACGGACAATGCTCTCGCCTACACACCTGCGGGCGGCACCGTGACATTGTCCGCGGCGCCCGCGGCCAAAACGGGAACCATTCTGCTTCAGGTCATAGACACTGGAAGCGGCGTGCCGGACACAGACAAAAAGCAAATTTTTGAACGCTTTTACCGCGCACAAAACTCCCACACCGACAAGGAACATTTCGGTCTTGGCCTTTGTATCGCAAAAGAGATCACGGAGGCACACGGCGGGAAAATATTTGCGGCTGACGCCCCGGAAGGCGGCGCGCGCTTTTGTGTCATTTTATAGGGATACACCCGCTCTCCGCCACATCATTTTAGAGCACTATGATTGTTTCAAAAAGTAGCAGAAATTACCAATCATATTTTGGAGTTTAATACAGATAATAGAATCAGAAACCGCAAGTATTCCTTGTGGTTTTCATACAAAAAGATTTGACTATGGAGGAAAAAAAATGAGTTCATCAAACAATTCTAGCTCTAATCAGATGAGCGTACCGGAAGCAAAAGAGGCTATGAACCGTTTCAAACAGGAAGTTGCAAGCGAGCTTGGCGTACCTTTAAAAGAAGGTTACAACGGTGATCTTACTTCCAGACAGGCTGGTTCTATCGGCGGCGAGATGGTAAAGAAAATGATTCAGAGACAGGAGGAGCAGATGTCCGGCAGATAAACCCGGAAATGCTTCCAAACGCATAGCATAAAATGCTGTGCACAGGTTCAACCAATAGAGGGTGACACCCCATCACATTATGTATGATGAGGTGTCACCCTCTTTTTATCTCGCTATCAAATTATAGGTTGTTAGCCAAGTTATTTGGATGAATCCCTATGAATAGTAGATGCATATTTATTCTATTAAAATATAGTAACTTTTTCTATGAGTGAAAGCGGCATCCATCGTCTCTTTGGTGTCACAGCCTCTGCTTTTTTCTTCAATATCACAAATCCCGAGGTACTTAGCGCGTGCCTTTGGGGCATCCAGCTATGATACACGTC
>CAJTYI010000013.1 GCA_910584215.1 uncultured Roseburia sp.
GATATCTCCAGGGGTTACGAATTCAAGAATGACGGAAAAGACAACATGACTCCGGTCACCAATGTCACGGTGGCGGCAGGTGAGACCAAGCCAATCACGGTCAATGCATGTGTCTATGATGGGCAGCTGAATCTGAAGTTTCTTGGTGCGAGCAGTGCCACTTCAAGGGCGGCAGCGGCCAGAAAGACCGTCTATGTCTCCAAGGTGACGGTGAAGAGAAAAGCGACGGAAGAGGCCGGGACAAAACCGACGATCTATCTTGTCAGCGATTCTACTGTGCAGTCCTACACAGATTTTTATGCACCGCAGACCGGATGGGGCGAGGTGCTCTGTGAGTATTTTGGCGCGGAGAACTATAAAGAGACGGCACAGCCGGCTCCCAACAGCGTGCGCCACGAGTCGCAGATTTATGATACCACCAATGTTACGGTGGAAAACCGCGCGCTCGGCGGCCGTTCTTCCGCTTCCTTTATACAGGAGGGGCTTTTGGACGATGTACTCGAGGACGTAAAGCCTGGGGATTACATGTTTATCCAGTTTGGCCATAACGACAATACGCCGTCCCGGCCAAACCGCTATGTGGCTCCGGCGGATTTCGGAAAATGGATGCAGACATATGTAAACGGTGCGATTCAAAGAGGCGTGACGCCGGTGCTTGTGACGCCGGTAGCGCGTTATGACTATTCGACGAATTCGGACGGCAGCTTAAAGACATTCAACAGCGGATTTGCCAAATATGGCGCCGTGATGAAAGATATTTCAGAAAAGCAGAATATTCCGCTGGTTGATTTGACCTCACGCTCCATCGCAGTGTGCAACAAATACGGCATTGAGGGCAGCAAAAGATTGTTTTTGCATGTTGCCAAGGGTGAGTATGAGGGACAGTATGCAAATGGTGCAACAGATAACACGCATTTGCAGGTGCTCGGAGCAAGAGAGTTCTCCAAATGTGTGGCACAGGGATTAAAGGCAAGCAAACATCCGTCTCTCGCTGCGATTGCGCAGTATATAGACGTGGAGATGCCGCCTGAGGCGCCAAAGAATGTACGCTTTGTCAGCCCTTCGGAAGGCACAGGGACTTTGCAGCGCTCTGTGACGATCGAGTGGGATGCTTCACAGGGGGCAGACAGCTATATTGTTTACCGCCGTTTGGCCAAGGGTGAATTTGTAAAGATTGCAGAAGTAAACAAGACATCTTATACGGATACGAATGATGTCGCGACCAATATCCACAATTATTATACGGTGGCAGCGAGCAATGCGGTTGGTGTCGGCGAGCAGTCGGATGTCTGTGAGACGCCGATTATCGGTTCGATGACGCTGGCAAATATGGAGAAGTACAGCGACAGGGCGTTGACCGGAATTGATCTTGCCGGCGGGAAAGGAGCCGAAACGTTAGTATCCGCGACGGATGCGGACGGCAATGAATATACCTCCGGTGTATATCTGAGCTGGAGAAGTTTTGAGGCAGATTTTGATGACAACGATAATCTGACGACAACGTTTGATGTTTTCAAAGGAGCGACAAAGATAGCCTCCGGTATCAACGTGACAAACTTAATCGATCCGGCTGGAACGGCAGCCGATACATACAAGGTAGTCGGAAGCAACGATGATTCTATCGGCGTTACGGCGAAGGCGATTAAGCCGTGGGATAAACAGTACCTTGAGTTTAGCCTGTATGCGCCGCCGGAAGAGACTATGCCGGATAGTAAAAAATGTGATTACAGTGCAAACGATATGAGTGTCGGCGATGTGGACGGCGACGGTGTCTTAGAGCTCATTGTGAAATGGTACCCGTCCAATGCTCAGGATAATTCTAAGGGCGGTTACACAGGCAAGACGTTTTTGGATACCTATAAGCTGGATTGTTCGGCGGGTACGGCAAGCTTGATGACGCGTATTGACATGGGCGTCAATATCCGTTCCGGTGCGCATTATACACAGTTCCAGGTATGGGATTTTGACGGCGACGGCAAAGCAGAGCTCGCAGTCAAGACGGCAGACGGTACGACAACTTATAAGAGCAAAGACGGAACAGACAAGAACTTAGAGAAAGTAGCACATGTAGGTGCGGTGGATGCAGATGCGCTTCCGGTTGAAACCCAGCAGTCAGCTGCAAAACACGATTATCGTAGCTCTTCGGGTTATGTGCTGGATGGTCCGGAATATTTCTCGTTCTTTAATCTGGACGACGGAACCAAGGCAGGGGAAGAGGTAGAGTATGCCCCGGTGCGTGGAACAGTTGGCAATTGGGGTGACTCTTACGGTAACCGTGTCGACAGATTTTTATCGGCTGTGGCATATCTGGATGGTGAGAATCCATATGCCGTATTCTGCCGCGGTTATTATACAAGAACAACTTTGACCGCATACTATTTTGATCAGGCAAGCGGCACGATCAAAACACTTTGGAAATTCGATACCGACAAAGATGGAACTAATTATTGCGCTCAGGGTAACCATGGCATTTCCGTGAATGATGTGGACGGCGACGGAAAAGACGAGATTATTTATGGTTCTCTGACAATTGACCATAATGGTCAGGCGTTATATACGACCGGTCTTGGACATGGTGATGCGATGCATGTTTCCGACTGGATGCCGTGGCGCGACGGTCTGGAGATCATGAATGTTCACGAGGAGGCTGCTGCAAAGTATAAAGCAGAGATTCATGACGCCGCGACGGGCGAGATGCTGATGGGTTATTGGATTCAAAAAGATACCGGGCGAGGCGCTGCGGCTGACATCGACCCGACGGCTCCCGGCGCGGAGTGGTGGACGATCGCAAAACCTGGATTTACCGGCGAGCCGGGATGGAATTCCACCGACGGTGCGGTAATGTCTACGACATCGACGTTAGATAATACAGTGATATTGGCAGAGGTCAATCCGCCTGCAAACTTCACACTCTTCTGGGACGGAGACCTGCTCAGTGAGATTCAGGATCACAAATTTAATGAAAGCAATGGCTATGTTCCGATCGGAAGCAATGTTTTAAAGTGGGATTACGCAAATAGTCAGACGAATGAATTACTGTATTCTGAGGAGATCTGGTCAAATAACGGTACCAAAGGAAATATGGGTCTTGTTGCCGATATCCTTGGCGACTGGCGCGAGGAGATCATCACCAGGACCACAGACGCCAAGAACACGGACGGCACTTATGTTTCTGGCAATAATAAGATTCGTGTCTATATGACAACAATCCAGACGGATTACGTTGTTCCCTGCCTGTTAGAAAACCTCGCGTACAGAGAAGGTATCGCATGGCAGAACGTAGCTTACAACCAGCCGGCAAACTTAGATTACTTATTGTCTGAGGATGTGATTACGGCACAGCTTACGACGATTGACAGTGATGCCAAAGAGACGAAAATTGGCTTTACGGCTGCCAATGACGGCAAGTTTGGCCATGATATTGTAAGTTATAATATTTACAGGGCAGATGTGGATGCCGAGGGCAAAGCCGGTGCATACACAAAACTTAGCACGATTGCAGTGGTTGATCTTACAGCCGCAGAGCAGGACGCAGAATATGATTATGTATACACGGATACGGCAGTAGAGTTTAATAAGACCTACAGCTATAAGATTGCAGCTGTTGTGGAAGCGCAGGGTATTGTCGCAGGTGAGGGCGGAACAGCTGGCCAGACCGTGACGAGAGAGTCCTATATGTCGAGAGCGGCAGAGGCAGACACGCCGGTAGATATCGCATCGGTTGATCCGATTACATTGGAGGATGTGGTACAGGGTACACCGTGTGAGAGCGTTGCAGATTTATTGCCCAAGACTGTTAAGGTAACAGATAAAGCAGGTGCTAAGGTAGATGCAAAAGTTACCTGGGATGTATCGGCAGTTAAGCTTGCCGAGGTTGGCACTTATGATGTTAAAGCGAAAGTCAAAGGTTATGCACAGGAAATTGCGACGACATTGAAAGTTGTGGCAAATGTGATGACTGACCAAAGCATTAAGGAGTTTAACATTGTAAAAGACAAGACCGATCTCTATGAGGTGCTTCCAAAGACGATGACGCTGACTTTCTTAAATGGTGTGCAGACAGAGGTTGCAGTTACCTGGGATAAGGAGAGCGTAGAAAAGATTGATACTTCTGTGGTTGACGCTACTTACGAAGTGACAGGTACCTGGAAGAATGACGAGGTGGTTGCGAACGATAAGAAGATCACGATCACAGTGAAGATTGTAACGAACTTTATCGTATCTATAGATCCGATCAATGTAGATGTGGCAATCGGTGCAGTTGATATTCTTTCATTGCTCCCGAATAAAGCATCGGCAACATTTGAAAACGGAGATAAGCAGCAGGTTGACATCGTATGGTCGGAGGAAGACCTTGCGAAAGTGGATACGACCAAACCGGGTACTTATGAGGTTGGTTTCACGACGGAGCAGTACAATGGTGTAGTGAAAGCAACGGTCAATGTATTGTATCCGAACATGTATAAGTTTGATTTCGGAATTGATTCTAAATTGTACGACGATGGATGGACTGCTGTTACTTTAAATAAAAAAGGTGGTAAGCAGACGGTTGAGCAGCTTGGCCTTGCCTACTCGGATGAGAAAGGTTATGGATTCCTCGATGGTTCAAAAGTGATAGAGGGACGTACCGAAACCGGCTATACGCAGGACGGTATCTACTCGAAAAACGTTTATCAGGATTTTGTATTAGGACAGCCGGGATTTGAATTTGCTGTAAAAGTGCCAAACGGCAAATATCAGGTACTGCTGATGTCCGGCAGCCAGGACAAATCGAGAAACGTGGTGGCCGGTACGTTTGAAAAAGATACCGATAATGCGGTTGCGGTTAATTTCAGTTCGGATTCCAAGACATACGTTGTGGCGACGTTTGAAGTGGTTGTGGAAGACGGAAGGCTTGACTTTGCATGGACCGGAAACAATTCCAGAACCAATATGATGATTGTACGTCGTATGGCGAGCATGTCTCTGTCCGCACAGTCGGCTGAGCTGAAACCGGAAGAGACATTGGGATTGTCTGTAGCTTATTTCCGTGACGAGTATGACCCGGAGGCAACGGCGGATGACGCTGTTTGGACATCTGACAATTCGGATGTGGCAACCGTTGACGCGAACGGTATGGTGAAAGCAGTTGCTCCTGGTACAGCAGTTATCACAGCAACGAAAAACGGCGTGACAGCCTCCTGTACGGTGACCGTAGTATCCGAAACCGGAGACAGCCAGGCGCCGGGAAGCAGCGAGGAGCCAGGAAGCAGCCAGACACCGGGAAGCAGCGAGGAGCCAGGAAACAGCCAGGCACCGGGAAGCAGCGAGGAGCCAGGAAACAGCCAGGCACCGGGAAGCAGCCAGGAGCCAGGAAACAGCCAGGCACCGGGAAGCAGTCAGGAGCCAGGAAACAGCCAGGCACCGGGAAGTAGTCAGGTACCAGGAAGCAGCCAAACACCGGGAAGCAGCCAGACACCAGGAAGCAGCCAGGCACCAGGAGCTAACCTCACAGAGCAGCAGAAGAAACAGGTAGCGACGTTGACGAAGAAACTTGGCGTTTCCCAGGAGACAGCGATCAAGATTCAGGCATTGGGAGAACAGTATAATGTACCGCAGGAGACGCTTTTGATCAACGATAAGACGATCACGGGGCAGAAATCGGATGCGGATATCAAGGGTTCGTCCTTTGCACTGCTTCAGGCACGGGCGGCGAAGACTACATCAAGTCAGATTACCCTCAAGTGGACTAAAGTAAAGGGTGCAGACGGATATCTGATCTATGGAAATAAGTGTGGCAAGTCCAACAAGTATAAACTGATTAAGACGATCAAGAAGAGCGGCACCACTTCGTTTACGCAGAAGAAATTGAAGAAAGGAACTTTCTACAAATATATTGTGCGTGCATACAAAGAGGTGGATGGACACAAAGTTACACTCGCCGCGTCCAAGACGATTCATTTTGTGACATCCGGCGGCAAGAATGGAAACGAGAAGTCTGTAAAAGTAAATAAGACGAAAGTGAGTCTGAAAAAAGGAAAGAGTGTTACCATTAAGGGAACGGCGGTAAAGGGTTCCAAGAAGCTTGTTTCGCACAGGAAGATTGCTTATGAGTCAACAAATCCGAAAGTGGCGAAAGTGACGTCGAAGGGTAAGATCACGGCGGTAGCCAAAGGCAAATGTACGATTTATGTATATTCGCAGAGCGGATTGTTCAAAAAAGTTACCGTAACCGTCAATTAGTCTTTGATCTGCTTAGGCAGTATACAAAAAACACCATATCTCTGTTGGAGAAACGGAGATATGGTGTTTTTTCATTCCAATGATAGTTGGCAGTGAGCTTGTATCCTGGATTTAAAATTGATATAATAATCTGGTCTGATGAAAGATAACAGAAAAAGTTCACGCGCACTGATACAAGATGATATAAGAAAGCTAAAAACCTTGACTGGCATGTGATTAGCACCGCTGCGGTTCGGGATACTCTGTGCCAAAGCAGTCCACCGTGACTGTTTTTATCATTTGCTTTTCAAGCGGTCGGTCGGAATAATCGGTGGCCGTCTCGGCGATGCGGTTGACTGCGTCCATTCCCTCCGTCACTTTTCCAAACGCCGCGTAGGCGCCGTCGAGATGAGGACTGTCTTTGTGCATGATAAAGAACTGACTGCCGGCGGAATCCGGGTGCATAGCGCGGGCCATGGAGAGCACGCCTGCGGTGTGCAGCAGATTATTTTGGAAGCCATTTTGCGTAAATTCACCTTTGATATCGTAACCGGGACCGCCCATGCCTGTGCCGTCGGGACATCCGCCCTGAATCATAAAGCCTTTGATGACGCGGTGAAAAATCAGGCCGTTATAGAAGCCGCGGTTGATTAAACTGATAAAATTATTTACCGTGTTGGGGGCGATTTCGGGATAGAGTTCCGCTTTGATGATATCGCCGTTTTCCATTTCAATGGTAACAATGGGGTTTGCCATATGTTTGTCCTCTTTTCTGGATATGCTGAAGTTCATGATGCAATATCCTTTTTTATATCATTCTATCTGATCTTTTGCTGTTCGTAAAGCTTTTTTTACCGATCGCTGCGTTGTGCGTGGTACAGAGGAAACAGGTGTCAAACGTGTGCCACTTAGCCATATTTTTACTGATTTGTTGTTATGGAGGTAAGTTATGCCGAAATCCGTTCTTCGCCATATAATGGTGATCGGCCTGCCGCCGATTGAGAGCAGAAAGTTAATACTCAATTTAATAAAACAGATAGAACCGGATAATGGTGAGAACCGCCTTGTCTGTTATCCCGGTTTATCTGACAATATGGACGTCGCGTTGTATTGTCTGCTGGAACATGATAAGGGGCAGGAGTGGGGAGGAGGCCATGTGCGGCTGGCAGAGGAGGAGGCATTTTTGGCTGATTTTGCAAATTATCTGCCGCAGGAGTGTTTAATGGTATCCGGTGAACCATGTTGTTTGCAGTTGGCGCAAAATTACGGTATTGCGGCGCTGGGATATGAGAGCGAAGAGGCGGCGGGCAGTCAAGAGCGTCCCAGGGCAGTCATGTATGCGCAGGGGTTTGAGGAGATCGATTGGTATTTTCTGCGGCATGTCTATGAGCGGTATCATGGTCTGCCGTGGACGATCCTGCAAACACCGCGCTGTGTGCTGCGGGAGTTTTCTATGGAACGTCTGCCGGAATTGTATCAATTATACCAGGGACAGGGAATGACGGACTACATCGAGCCTTTATTCCCATATGAAAAAGAGCTGGAATATCAGAAAGCGTACATCAAGAACATGTATGGATTTTATGGGTTTGGTATGTGGATTGTCTGTGACAGGCAGACCGGCGAACTGATTGGCAGAGTAGGACTGGAGTTTCGGGAAGAATCGGGAGGTATCTTAGAGCTTGGTTATGCGATCGGCGTGCCATATCAGGGACTTGGTTATGCGACGGAAACCTGTCTGGCGGTGCTTTCTTTTGCCAGGGATAAGTTAGAAGCAGAAGAAATCTACTGTCTGATTCAACAGGGAAACGAACCGTCGCTGCGCCTGGCAGGACATCTTGGCTTTCACAGGGTCGATGAGCTGAATCTGGATGGCAAGTGTATGATTCGATTCAGAAAATATTTGTAATAAGAAAGATAAGAAAGGGTAATCTGCAATATATGAATATCAAAATATATACGGACGGTCTGCCCAGTGAGGCGAAAGAGATCAGAGAAGCGGTTTTTGTAGAGGAGCAGGGATTTTTGCAGGAGTTTGACCAGGTGGACGAGACAGCGGTGCATATTGTTTTGTATGATGACGGACAGGCGCCGGTTGCAACCTGTCGAATCTTTCGGGACCAAAGAGCGGATTCTTATATCATTGGGCGGCTGGCGGTGGTGCGGGGATACCGCGATAAAAAAATCGGTGGTGTTCTTCTGCGGCAGGCAGAACAATATATTGTCGGGCAAAACGGGCAAAGCGCCGCGCTGTGCGCACAGTGCAGGGTGATGGATTTTTACCGGAAATGTGGTTATACTCCGTATGGAGAAGTAAAAGACGATGAGGGCTGCCCGCATATATGGATGAGGAAGCCATTGGTGACTCAGCCATGATATGGAATGTGCGGGGAATGGTTGATAAGATGCCGTAAAGTTTTTTTCAATATGCGTGCGCCAGTGAGCCCGTGCAAAGATGGATAAACAGGAGGGAAAAGGGAGTGAACAACAAAACCTATACGTTTGATGCAGTGATCGAAGCCGTTCCCGATAAGGGCGGCGCATATGTGCGTTTTCCTTATGATATCAGAAAGGAATTCGGCAAGGGAAGGGTCAGAGCGGATATCACGTTTGACGGTGAGCCGTATACCGGAAGCATTGTGAATATGGGGGTTAAAAATGAGGACGGTTCAATCTGCTATATTATTGGAATTCGCAAGGATATCCGCGAGAAGATCGGAAAGCAGCCAAAAGATCATGTTTTTGTCACGGTGACTGCCATTGACGGGAAGTGATTTTTAAGATTGTCATGGCACTCATCATTTCATACAGTTAATGCTTAAAATCATTGACATCAATTATATGGTATGGGAAACTAAAGAGGAATCAGACCGCCATGGCGGGAAAGGAGCGTGCCGCGGTTACACGGCAGAGAGGAAAGGATTGTTATGAAAAGGAAAAGGAAATGGAAGAAAGGGGCAGTGTCGTTGTTTTTGCTGGCAAGTATGCTTCTGACAGAGCCGTCCGTGCAGGCTTTGGCAGAAAATGTCATTACTTCGCATGAGGCCGACGCCAAGGTGACAAGCGAGCAGCAGACACAGGAAGGCCAGGCGAAAGAGGAGAACAGCCAGGCAGAGTCAGGGGAACCGGGCAGTCTAAGCAGCCAAACCGGGCTTGAGGAGCAAGCCAAGGAGGAGCTTTCGTTTGAGGAGTATATCAAGGCTCAGGGAAAAGAGGTCGATGAATTAAAGGATGACGAAGCCGATGCATTAAAGGTCGAGTACATCGATAAAATGGCAGCATATGCAGGCGACCGCTGTTTTGATAACGGATATCTGGAGGTCGCTGTTGCGGATGACGGAAAGTTTACGATCGGTAATATTGAGGGCAATCCGAGCCTGACGTCAGACAATTATCGAATTTTGTTGTTTGGGCATCCCAATCCGAGCACGTCGGAAACACGCATTAAGATTGGGGATTATGAGACTATTTTTCGGGCAGATTCTGTCAATGTGGGGGAGGATTCCGCCGTGGCCGTCATGAATCTGGATGAATACGGCGTGCAGATTTTCGAGATATTAAAACTGGTATCCACAGGAAACGCTTCGTATGCGGATTCTGTCCGCATCGGCTATAAGGTGATCAACACGTCAAACCGGGCGGTTTCCGTCGGTATCCGCATTATGCTGGATACGATGCTGGCGAGCAATGACTGCGCGCCGTTTAAGATTTCAGGTATCGGTAATATGACTACCTGCTGGACATATGAGGGCAGTGAGATTCCTTCCTCTTACCAGGTATATGATGATTTGGATATGCCGACGACTGTGGCAACCGGCTACCTAAAGCGAGCAGGAGAGCGCAGCCCGGACAAGGTACAGTTTGCCAATTGGCGGAGGTTGCGCGGCGCCACATGGAACTATACCCAGAGCAATGGAGCTGCCCTAAGCGACAGCGCGGTCGCCGTTTATTTTAATCCCGTGCAGATTGCTCCGGGGGGCAGCACGGATGTTGCCACCTATTATGGAATCGGTCTTGGCGGCAGTATCCAGGCCGCAGACGGTTCTGCAGAGCAGATGTCCGGCGACGCGTATAAGGTAGTGGTAAAGGATTCGTTGTCCGGTTCGTATCTGAGCGATGTGACGGTTTCGGTCGAGGGAATTGCGGAAATCGGCGAACCTGTCGCACAGACAGGCACTGACGGGGCAGCCGTTTACCGTGGATTGTCCCGGGTGTCAGAGAGAGGGACCGTCAGGTTGTCCAAGGAAGGATATCAAGACAGGGAGATTTCTACCGTGATAAAGGGAGGAGCGGTGCTGTCTGCGGCGATGAAGAATAATGCGGATACCACGCCGCTTATTACAACGGTGACCTTAGAACGCGCATCGGAGCCCGGAGCGGAAGTCACCAAAGAAGATATCCTTACCAATACCGTTAATTTTATAGAAGATAAAAATGGTCTCCTGGATAGGGAGGAAAATGCAAAGAAACTTGGGCATGCCACGGTCAAAGCGGCCGCGGACATGGACAACTGTGTCTACCAGCTGATACAAAACGAGTCGGTTTTGGAACAAAATACAACGGGAATATTCACATTAAAGACGCTCAAAACGTCTTCCGGTACATATATCGAAAAACTTGAAGCCTCAGGGAACCGCTATATCCGCGCTGTCTCGGCCGACGGAAAAAAGTCGCAAAAAATGAGGATTGGCCTCAGGGTGAGCCAGCCGACCGTTACCATGTCCGGTATCACGGATGTTGATCTGTGGCCATATGGCGAGGCAGGCATTGCCAAGAATACGCTGGGAGCGATTCTTTTGGGCGACAGTGTTTCCTTCGGAATCAAAGACCCTGTGTCCATGAAAGTCGCAGTGACGGACGACGGCAAAGTGCAGGTTGGCCTGAACTTAAAAAAGATGCCGGAGAGTGCCGCCAAGGGGGCAGACCTGTTTGATCAGATTTCAAAAGGCGCGCTGTCTTTCAATCAGAAAAACGAATACGTCAAAGTATCGAAGGTGAGCATGGGCACGATTCACCCATATGTAGAGTTTTATGGTTACGGGGAGGCCACGCTAAAAGACGGAAAGATTGCCAAAGTAGATCTGATCGCGCAGCTAAGCGGCGGCGTTGACGCGTCATATACAGTAAACTGCTATACGTTTATCATACCGTGTTACGTCACGATCGGGGCGGGAGGAAACATAACAGCGACCATTCAGGCGAATGTCTACAACGAAAACGGTATTACCTTACCCACTGTTTATTCCGGTACAGTGAGCCCTTCTGTCTATCTGTCCATCGAGGGCGGCGTCGGGGCCAAGGGCGTGGCTAACATCGGTGTCGAGGGCAAGGGAGAGCTGGCCTATCAGTATGATTTCGTGACCAAATATGCAAACGCTACACTGACTGGCACGGCGACGTTGAAGGCTGCGGTCTGGAAATTTGAAAAAAGCATCAAGTTTGCAGAGGGGACCGTTACGATCTACGACAGCAATGCGGCCTCGTTAAAGGCGGACGGCGCAGACATGTACCAGGCGCTCGAAGAGGAAGAATATCATCTGGTTTCCAGAGAATATCTCAAAAAGTCAGACCGGGCGGCAGACGGGGATTTTTCCGTGTCATCCGGGGAGAATCCTGACAACCAGGCGAAGATCATCGAGGCCGGCGGCAAAAAGTATAAGTTCTGGCTGCGGGAGGAAGAGGGAGCCGAAATCATCAACAGTTCCCGGCTCGTTTACGCAAAGGAAGAGAACGGAAGCTGGGGAGCCGCAAAAGCGGTAGATCAAAATGAGACCGCCGATTATGACTTTGATCTGGCTGTGAACGGCAGCAAAATCTATGTGGTATGGCAGGATTGCAAGGAGACCTTTTCCGACCTTAGCGCAAATGTGGAGGAGGTTGCAAAAGCGGCGGAGATCAAGCTGGCAGTCATCGACACGGCGACAGATACCGTAAATATTCTGCCGATTACGGATAATTCCTTTATGGATGTGATTCCGGCGGTGACGGTGATCGAGAACAAAGCTTATGTGGTATGGTATTATACCGAGAGCGGCGTGTTGGACAATAGCGCAGATAATTATCTGAAATATGTGGAAGTGGACGGCGCCACAGTGGGAACGGAAAAGAAGATCAACTGTGGAAGCGACTATGTGTCAAAGATCAGTGCAGGTATCGTCTCCGGCAGGCCGGCGGCGCTCTACTCTCTGACGGATGCAGTGTCCGGCGCGGTGAAGCGCAATTGTATGGCAGATTTGACGCAGGCGGAGACGCAGACGGTCAAAGTCCTCTCCGATTACCGGACGGATGGACAGAGCGCCATCAAGGAGGCGGAAGGCGCACAGCCGGCTTTAGGTGGTGTGGTGTCGGTGCCATTAAACGGTGTGCCAAGCCTGCTTTGGTATCAGGACGGCAATATTTTCGTCTATGACGGGGCACAGACACAGACGTTATTTGAAGAAGACCGGTTACCGGCACAGCTTTCCACCAATTTTGCCGTCGCAGACAATGGCACGGAGAGCTACATTGTGTGGAGCGGTATCACAGACGCGAAAGCAGGCACGTCG
The DNA here is from genome assembly GCA_910584215.1 of uncultured Roseburia sp. Lineage (GTDB taxonomy): Bacteria > Bacillota > Clostridia > Lachnospirales > Lachnospiraceae > Roseburia. The sequence goes on from CAJTYI010000013.1 coordinate 12,747, forward strand.
GGCATCTATGCGGCGCGCTATGACGGCACGAAATGCGGACCTGCCTACCTTCTCAAAGAGATCGGGGAGGAATCCGTTCATTCCCTCGAAGCATCTGTGGGTGAGGACGGCGCCATTCATTTGTTATACACGCTAACAGCGATGGATGAGCAGGGAACCGTCGTCTCCTCCCGGATGATTGAGGAGCGCGTCAGAGAGCGCTATGACGCCGTGCTCGATACAGTGGACTACGATATCAATATGGTGGAGCCCGGTGCGCTGCTGCCGCTTGCGCTTTCGATTACAAACCAGGGCAATCAGCCGTTTGCGGCAGTCTGTGCCGATCTTTCGGGGGCTGGCAGCTATCATAAGGTGATTGCGCTTGGTGAGCCGCTTCTTCCGGGGGAGACCGCCATGGTCAAGATAGAAGATTTTGCCTTAAGCACGGATCTTGCCAAGGATAATACCTGGGACTTGACGATAGGTGTCAACGCCTGCGATCAGACGGACGGGTCCTTGAACGACGAAGTGGCAGAGAACGGCATGGAAACGTTGACGCTTGGTTATGCCAACTTATATGTAGAGAAAGAGCCCGGTGTCATCATAGACAATGAAGAGTATTATCACATTGCCGTAAAAAATGACGGCCGGATCGAAGCAAATAACGTGGAGGTCAGGATTTTGTCGGACCATGTAGACGGGCAGATCGTCTATACGGACAGTTTGGAGAGCATTGGAAAACAGGAGACGAGACATATCTATCTGCCGGAGACCATTCTTGCCGAATCCGACATCTTATATGTATATGTCACGACGTCCACACCGCGCTCTAATGCGGAGGATGGCGGCAAGTATGTGGAATTATCCTGCAATAACGAGACAGTTGCGATTGAGCAGGAGGTTGCGTTGGGGATCGAGGCCACCCCGGGCGGCAAGATCGTAACCGGGGAGCCGGGAATTTATTATTCTAATGAAGAGATTGTGGTTGCGGCCAAGGCAAACGATGGCTATGTATTTGCCGGATGGGAAGTTTTGGGAGACGGTGAATTTGCGGATAACACTGTGCTTGAGACGATTTTTTATATGCCCAATACGGATACATCGGTGCGCGCAGTCTTTTTGGAAGAGAAGACCATAGAAGACATCGCACTTGAATCGGCCGAAGAGACACTGGCGGCGGGCGACGCCGTAAGACTGGCTGCTTCGACCGTTCCCAAAGGTTATGAATGCCAGATTGCATGGAGCAGTTCGGATGAGACGGTGGCAGCCGTAGATAACAAAGGTGTGGTCACGGCGATCAAAGGCGGGACGGCCGTTGTCAGCGCCAAAGTCGGAGCGGTGGAGAAAACGTGTAAGATTACGGTTACTGATGTCGGAATTGAATCACTGCGCATGGTATTTCCCAATATGGTATTGGACGGAGTTGGAACATCGGAGCGCATCGACGTGCTGGTGAACCCGGAGGGGTATTCTGAAAGGCTGATCTGGGAGAGTTCAGATTCCACTGTCGTTTCGGTAGATGAGGAGGGCACCGTGACGGCCAGGGCCGTCGGCACGGCGACGATTACCGTGACAGCCGAGCATCACAGGGAGCTGACCGCGTCCTGTGAGGTTGCGGTGCGAAAGCCGCTGGAGAGTATTTCGATCAATCAATCTTCTGTCAGACTGCGCGAAGGGGAAGCGGCGACGCTCTTAGCGGGAGTTTCCCCGGCAGATACGACGGACGAGAAAACTGTTTCATGGCAGAATTATTCTTCTGACGTTGTTTCAATCGAGACGGGCGGCGTAAACAATGAAATTTTGACAGTCAAAGGACTTAAATCCGGTATTGCGCTGATCGAGGCGCAGGTGGGTGACTGCCATGCATATTGTACGGTGGAAGTATTTGTGCCGGCGACCGGGATTGCTTTGGATGTGTCAGCAGTTACCTTGCAGCAGGGGGACAGCTACGTGTTGTATGCGCTGATGGAGCCGGCGGAGGCAACCGAGACGATCAAGTGGTCTGTTTCGGATGAAAATGTGGTGAGCCTTGCAAACACGGCTGGTTTGCGCTGTGATTTGGAGGCGTTGGCAGTAGGGACGGCTGTGGTGACGGCGAGGACGGAGAGCGGATTGACGGCGAGCTGTACCGTGACGGTGACAGAACAGCTCGTGGAGACCGTGATTGTGAAATCTCTGGCAGATTTTCAATCGCCGCACAATTATGATAACAATATGGCAAAGGTCTGGAGCTATACAAAGCCGGGCGCAGAGCAGGTTTCGATTGCGTTCTCCACAAACACGAAAGTGGAGTATGGATGTGATTATATCTATATTTTAGATCAAAATAATAGGGAAATCGGAGTTTATACAGGCAGTGCGCTGGCGGGAAAAACCGTAACCGTGGATGGGCCGACCGTCAAAGTAAAACTGGTGACCGACGGAAGCCTGACTTATTATGGATTCCGCGTGACTGCGATTCGGGAGAAGTTTAACTTTGCCCATGCGGTGATCGATCCGATTCCGGCTCAGGTATGTACAGGTGCGGCGTTGACGCCGGAGCTTAGAGTCAGCGTCGGCGGCAGTGTTTTGACACCAAATGTAGATTATACCGCAAGCTACAGCAATAATGTCGGCCTTGGCGTGGCGACGGTTGTTGTCTCTGGTATTGCGCCGAGTACGGGCAGTGCCTATGCAAACTTTACGATTGCCATGCCGCGTCTTGGGGCAGTGCAGAATGTCAGACAAAAGTCGACCGCAACGTCTGCCGTCACCTTAGAGTGGGATGCCGTGGAAGGAGCCAACAGTTATCGGGTTTATCTCTACAATACAAAGAAGAAAAAATATCAGCTGAAAAAGAACGTGACGGCGACAAGCCTTAAGTTCAGTAAATTAAAGACCGCGTCTGCTTATAAGGTACAGGTGCAGGCATGCTTTACCTACGGCAAGAAAACCGTGACGGGCGCGAAGAAGACCTATACGATGTATACCTGCACGAAAGCTCCCGCAGGGGTAAAGGCTTCCGGAAAGTCCAAGGCGATCGGCGTGAGATGGAAGAAGATTTCCGCCGCGACTGGATATCAGATCTTTGTTTCCACAAAAAAGGCGGGAGGATATAAACTTACCAAAACGATCGGCAGGAAAAAGACGGTAAAAGCGGATATTAAAAAGCTGAAAGCGAAAAAGGTGTATTATGTGAAAGTCCGCTCCTATATTAAGACAAAAAACGGAAATGTTTACAGTGCTTTTAGCAAACCTGTGAAAGTAAAAACAAAGTAATGTTCATTGTTTGTTTTCGTTTTCTTGCGTAATTGGCATTTTGCCCTAAATTTACCAGTTGTGTTGTCCGATATAGAACATAACAAGGAAGTGATTGTTATAGCGCAAAGGAGAGCAAAAGGATGAGTATGGATTACAATCAGATTTATAACGGTATGACGGGCACGAGTGCCTACAGCAAGAAAGAGAGCTGGGGCGCATCCCGCACTGGCGAGAGAACGGCGGGCCGGACGTCGAATCAGGCAAACAGTGTGGAGCAGAGAGCGAAAGCCGAAAATACGACACCGGTGGAGCTGAGCGCTAAGGCGCAGAAATTGTTGGAGCAGTTGAAAAAGACCTACGGCAATATGGATTTTATGGTGGCTGATTATAAGAATCAGGAGGAAGCCAAATCCATTTTATCCCGCGGTACAAAGGAGTTTTCCGTGTTGTTTTCTTCGGAGGAGCTGGAAAAAATGGCTTCCGACGAGAAGTATAAGCAGGAAAAGCTAAACGGCATGAAAGGCGCGGTGCGCATGTCCGAGCAGATCAACAAGCAGTTTGGCACGGAATCGGGTTTTGGCGAAGGCAGCGAAAAGGGAGAGGTCACAAGAGTGGGTATATCCTTTAACAAAGACGGTTCTGTCTCTTACTTCGCAGAACTAGAGAAGTCCTCCAATGCACAGAAAGACCGTATCGAGGCGGCGAGAGCGAAGCGCGCCGAAGAGAAGAAAGAAGCGGCAAAGGGCCAGACGCCGGTGAAACGCGCCAGCGTGCAGGCGAATTCCTGGAAAGAACTGGTAGATAAGATCAACCAGATCGATTGGGATGCCATCCACGAGGAGGCCAAAGAGGCGGCAGGCGCTAGGTATGATTTTAGTATCTAATCGACAGCGCACTCTATTGCATAAGACGGCTTACAAGGAGCAGGAATCAAAATATTTTTTGGAAACGGCATGGCCAAGGGCTATGCCGTTTTTTACTTTATAGGAAATTGCGTCGTCAGACGCATCAATTTTCAAGTTGCGGAGCAACTTGCAAAGAATCACGGAGTGATTCTTTTTTATGCGCAGGGGTGCTAAGTGAAAATAGCTGCTGTTGCAGCACGCACCCCGCGCAGCGAGTAGGGAAGAAATCTCCCCTAGTCGATTGTTTTAAAATAAGGACCACTGCTTGGCACCCGGTTTGCTGTCGTTACCGGTAATCGAGGCAGCCTTCGATCAGGCATTTGTCTTTTGGTGAAAGTGTGCTATACTGGAAATGAAGTTAAAAGATGCCACCAGGCTTGCGGTCAATTGTCCACAAAAAAGTGCAAATTATCCCCTGATGCAGATGAAACGGGGAGTATTTGTTATGATTGTTATGACAATTGAAAATGTGAAGGAGAGACACCGATGAAGAAAATTTTTACCAAACGGCTTTCAATTTATATGGCAGCAGCATTTTTACTGACGATTTCGGCAATTTTTGTTTTGCAGACGATTATCACGCAAAAAAACAATACGGCGGCAAGCCGGAGTAAATTGCAGGATGTGAAAGAAAAACTAGAAGACAATGATGAGAATGTGAGACGGCTCAAGGATAATCTCAGTGAGGATAACTTGGCCAAGACGAGAGCCTTTGCAAGTATGCTGGCAATGGACCCGTCGATTGCCAAAGACGCCGCCAGGTTAGCCGAAATCAAGGAAGAACTGCAGGTCAATGAATTACATATCATAGATGAAGAGGGTATTATCACGAGCAGCACGATAGATTCTTATGTCGGCTTCGATATGAAGAGCGGTGAACAGTCCAACGCATTTATGGTGATTGTGGATGATCCGTCAATCGAGATTGCCCAGGAACCCCAGGTAAATGTGGCGGAGGGCATTGTCATGCAGTATATCGGTGTGGCGCGCAGCGATGCGAAGGGGCTGGTGCAGGTCGGCGTGCGGCCGGAAGTTTTGGAAAATATGCTTGCCAGTACCGGAATCGATAAGGTTTTGGGCAGCATGGACTACGGCAAGCAGGGATATATCTACGCCATTGACGCTGACGACGGCACACTCCTGGCGCACAAGGACGCTTCCCTGATCGGAACGCCCGCTGTCTCGGTTGGTTTTCGCGAGAATTTTGCAGGGCATGGAAAAGCGGTGGTCAATGGAGTAAAAGGCTATTATTATGCGGAACAGTATGCAGATCAGGTGATCGGGACATTTATGCCGGCGGGGGAGTATTATGCGGAACGCCGCAATCAGACAATGGTCGTAACCGTCAGTATCATTATTATTTTTGGCGTATTATTATTAATGATTAATCGTTTGGTAGATCAGAAGATTGTGCAGGGCATTGATAAGATTTCTAACGCCATGAAAGCGATTTCGGAGGGAAATTTTGAAGTGACGGTAAATGAGCACGGCAATCCCGAGTTTTCTCAGCTCTCAGACAGTATCAACAAAATGGTGGTGAGCATCGGGCAGAGCATGGAGGAAAATGAAAAACTTCTCAAGCACCAGAAAGAGGATATGGAAACAAACCGCACGCTGATACAGAATATCAAAAATGTTTGTGTGGATCTTGATCAGGTATCGGGAGAGACGCAGGAACATGCGGATAGTATTTATCACGGAACAGGAGAGCAGGAGCGGGCGGTAGAGGATTTAGAGAAGATTATGGTTCGTCTTACGGAGGAACTCAACAACAGCGTGAGCACTTCCGCGGACGTGATGGCTGAGACCGGCCGTACCGTGGAGAAGATTCTCCGTACGCAGTCGCAGATGGATTTGCTCAAAGAATCGATGCAAAAGATTACCGATATGTCTATGGCGATCGAGACCATTATCAGCGAAATCAATTCCATCGCGGAGCAGACGGACCTGCTCTCTTTGAATGCGTCCATCGAGGCGGCCAGAGCAGGTGAAATGGGCAAAGGTTTTGCTGTTGTGGCAACGCAGGTGGGAGAGCTTGCGGCCAGAAGTTCCCAGGCGGCGAGAGAGACGAATGAGCTTATCACCAATTCAATCAAAGCGGTGGAAAGCGGCAAAGAGATCACTGATCAGACGGTGGAAGCGTTTGGCATTGTGGTGGGCAACATCGAAAAAACAAACAGGGATGTACAGCAGATGACCGACATGGTGCGGCGGAATGTGGATATCGTGGCCGATGCTGCCTCTAGGATGGGCAGAATCTCTGACGTTGTCGAAAAAAATGTGCAGATTTCCCACAATACAAAGCAGGTGTCTTCCAATATGGCCGATGTGGCCGGAAAGCTGTTAAAACTGGTTGAGGAATAGAGATTATTTATAGACTTTCATCACTGTCACATACCAATATTATTGAAATTTGCCCTGACGATTTCGTGTGAAATCATAAAATATGGTAGATTTTTTTAATAAAGTATAGTATATTAAAAATAATACAATTATTTTTCGTAAGTCTGCTGGTATGTGGCAGAGATGAGGGGATAAGGATGCAGAATCATCATTACTACAAGGAAGAAATATTCTTTACCGAAGACAGCGGCATATTATTGGAAGAACATCAAAAAGGAATCATGGACGCCTTGATCGGCAATATTGCAGTCGGTGTGATCGGAGGTTTCTATGAAGAGGGGTATCCAATCTATTTTATCAGTCGATTTGCTTTAAATAATATAGGATATTCTTTTGAGGAATTTATGGAGCAGACAAATGGATATTACCAGGAGGCGATCGTGCCGCGGGATTATCCTATTTTTTTGCATAACCGACAGGAGAATCCTGAGAAATACAAAGAGTACCGTCTTAGGCACAAGGACGGCAGGGAAGTTTGGGTGCATGAAACTTGCAGGAATTCGGCAGCGGCCGACGGCAGGAAGATATGGATATGTACGGTGCGCCTGATCGATTCGGAGTATCGCAGCAATCAGTTAAACCGTCAGGCGTTTCATATGCTGCAGGACAGCTTTTTTCGGATCAGCGCGATTGACCTGCTGCAAAATTCCATTATCAATATGAAACTGATCGAAAGCGAGATTGAGGAAGAGGCTGTCTGTGAGGGGGACTATCAGAAAGTAATTGCCAATTGTGGGAAAAACCATGTGGCTCCGGAGGATCAGGATAAATTTATCGGTGTTTTATCGGCTGAGAATCTTCTCTCGGTGTTTGCCGACTCGAAAGAGCCGATCTCTATGAATTACCATCGTCTGGTAAACGGGGTTTTGACGTGGGTGCGATCTGAGATCGTGCCGGTGGACAATTTCGACGTTCATCCGGCCGTCATGTGGTATGTGAGAAATATCTCCGAGGAGAAGGCGAGGGAAGCCGAGTATACGGACCGCCTGCTGAAAATGAATGCCGAACTGATACATACAAAAGAACATTTGGAGGAGGCCAACCGCAGAGTGCAGGAGGCCAACGACAATCTACAGGAGGCTTATGAGACGGCAAACCGCGCTAGCAATGCTAAGACCGAATTTTTGTCTAAGATGAGCCATGATATCCGCACGCCGATGAATGCCATTCTCGGAATGATCGCAGTTGCGGAGATGCATATAGATGAGAAAGAGAGAGTTTTAGATTCGCTGCACAAGATTACCGTCTCCGGCAAGCATTTGCTGGGCCTTATCAATGAAATTCTTGACATGTCCAAGATTGAGAGCGGTAAAGTAAGCCTGACAGAGGACTGTTTTAATCTTTCTGATATGATTAAAAATCTGTTTACCGTGTTCCATTCCCAGATGGCGGCAAAGAATCTGGAGTATGCGGTCAGCATTGCCCATCTCGAGCATGAAAATGTGCTGGGGGACGAACAGCGCCTGCAGCAGATTTTTATGAATATTATGGGCAATGCCATCAAGTTTACGCCCGAGGGAGGAAAGATCTCAGTTTCGATTGCGGAAAAGGAGTCTGAGGTCAGCGGAAGCGGCTGCTATGAGTTTGTCTTTACTGATACCGGTATCGGCATGGAGCAGGAATATGTTGACAAGATCTTTGAGCCGTTTTCCAGGGCAAAAGATTCGCGAATTGATAAGATAGAGGGAACCGGACTTGGTATGAGTATCGCGGTCAATATTGCGCGCATGATGAACGGCGATATCAAAGTGGAAAGCACGCCGGGCAAAGGTTCTAAGTTCAGTGTCAGCGTTTATCTGAAGCTGGATGATATCAAACCGGAGGACATCGAGGCGTTTGCCAAGCTGCCGATCTTGGTAGTCGATGATGAGGAGGATGCCTGTGCGAGCGCCTGCGAGATGCTTGACAGCCTTTCCATGAAAGCGGAATATGTCATGAGTGGAGAGCGGGCGGTAGAGAGGGTATTAGAGGCAAAAGACGAGGAGCCTTTTGCCGTTGTGATACTTGACTGGAAGATGCCTGGCAAGGACGGTTTGGAGACCGCCAAAGAAATTCGCCAGAAGGCGGCGGGGGATGTCCCGATTGTGATTCTTTCCGCTTATGACTGGTCGGATATCGAGCAGGAAGCGTTGGCTGCCGGTGTCAATGCATTTATCGAAAAACCGCTGTTTAAGTCCCGGCTGACGCATGTATTAAAACATGTACTTGGACTGGCGAAGGAGAAAAGACAGGGGTCTAAGCTGGAGACATTTCAGGAGCAGGACTTTAGCGGCAGGCGTGTGCTTCTGGTGGAGGACAATGAACTCAATATCGAGGTGGCGAGTGAACTGCTCGACGTGGTCGGGATACAGGTCGAGACTGCACTCAATGGAAAGGAAGCGGTAGAGAGAGTGCAAAATGCGCCTTCCGACTATTATGATATGATATTTATGGATATACAGATGCCGCTGATGAACGGCTATGAGGCAGCCACTGCCATCCGCGCATTAGGGCGCAGTGATCTGTCTTCAGTTCCGATCATTGCAATGACGGCAGATGCTTTTGAGGATGATATCAAGCGCTGCCATGCGGCCGGGATGAACGGACATATATCTAAGCCGGTAGATATTGCCAATTTGGAGCGTGTGCTCCGTGAGTGGATTGTGTAAAGAGAGATCAAGTGAGCCGTTTGCTTAGCGGTTTCATACGGTTGCATTGCATCATGGTATCAAACAAGGACAGGCAGAGCAATATCTGCCTGTTTTCGTCTGTCCGCAGCGTGCAATTAATATGTATTCATTCTTTACAAAAAATGTGGAGAATGATAAAATAAAAGGAGATTGTCTAAAATAAGCAATGATAATGTAGAAAAAGCACATGGAAATTGGGACAGGATGTAGATTGTTCTGTAGGAGGAAGCCATTATGCCAAGTTTATGGGAAGAGTTTTTGACCCAGATGAGTCCGAAAAAAGAAAGATACAGTAAACCCGCGGAGCGCGTCATGCGGCCGGCACATATACCTGACCAGCCCAGAACCAAAAAAGCGGAGGAGACGGCCATCTTGAGGGAAGAACTGCCCAAGGCGCAGAGGCCGCCGGAGACACCTGTTGCAAAGGCGGAACAGCTGGAGACTCCCGCGAAAGTGGAGGCATCTGAAGCGCCCGTTCCTGTGCAGCGTGCAGAAGAGCTGGTCGCGGTGACAGAACATGTACAGCCAGCAGTGGAACCGAGCGTGATGACAGGACATGTACAGCCGGCCAGAGCAGAAGAGCCGGTCGCGGTGACAGGACACAGCCAGACAGACAGAGCAGAAGAACCGAGCGTGATGACGGGATTTGCGGTGCAAAGGCAGCAGGCTAAACGCACGCCAGGAGAGGAAAGGACAAGCACAGCAGTGGATAATGAAGCGGATTATTTATTGAGCCAGATTGATGAGTTTCGGGAGAGGGCAAAAAAGCTGCAGGAGCTGATGGCCTCTAAGGAGAGCAAGGCGCAGGAGCTGGAAAATATCGTCAGCGAGCGCGAAGTGCGGGCCAACGCTCTTGAGCAGGAGCTGTCGGAGCGGCAGGAGGCGGCAGACGGACTTTTATCTGATTTTACGCGCAAGGTGGATATATTGGCGGAAAGCGTTACGGATAAAATGGCGGATATTGAGAACAATATCTCTAAACAGGTGGAGGGCGCTAAGGCTGCCAATGAGGCGCAGCTGGCAGAGAGCCGCCGCCTGAACGAGGAACAGATTGCCGCAAACAGACGTTTCTTTGAGGAGCAGACACAGGAAAATAAAAAGCTGTTCGAGGAGCAGATCGCGGTAAACCGGAAATTTTTGGAGGAGCAGACGCAAGAGAACAGGAGACTCTTTGACAGTCAGCTCTCTACGATTAAGCAGTCGCTTGAGGAGCAGGCGATTGCCAATAAGAAGCTTTCCGAGGGACAGATCGCAGAGGTGAAGACGCTGCTGGAGACGAATATGCCGCAGTTTGAGTCGATCAAGACAGAGCTTTCTGAAAAAGTCCACTCGGAAAATGTAAAGTGTTACCGCAACATTCAGGATTTGTTTACGGAGTTTGATTCTAAGATTGAGAAGATGGACAACATGGAGCAGGATGTGGGAAGTGTGAAGAAGTATGTCAAATTATTGTCGTGGTTCTCCATCCTGGATTTTGTGGTACTGATTGCGTTTGTTTTGGTAGTGGTAGGGATATTCTAATATGGCGGCAGAGACGAAGAAAGTATGGGTGGTGGGGCATAAGAATCCTGATACGGATTCTATTTGCGCCGCCATTTCCTATGCATATTTAAAAAACCAGGCGAAGGATCGAGAGTATCTGGCAAAACGGGCCGGCGCAGTCAATGAGGAGACCCGGTATGTGCTGGATTTTTTTCAGGTGGAGGAACCTGAGCTTGTCACCTATGCGGGAGCGCAGATCAAAGATATCAGTATCCGAAAGACCGAGGGAGTCAGCAGTCAGATCTCTCTAAAGCGGGCGTGGGAGCTGATGAAAAAACTTGATGTCGTGACGCTTCCGGTCACCAACCGGTTTGGTAAGCTAGAGGGTGTGATCGTCACCAAGGATATCGCGACCTCCTATATGGATGTGTTTGATAACCGCGAATTATCCAATTCGCGCACGCAGTTTAAAACGATCGCGGAGACGCTCGAGGGCTCGGTGCTTGTCGGGAACGAACATGCCTATTTTATGAAAGGCAAGGTGGCGGTTGCCACGTCGAACCCCGCATATATGGCGGATAACATCGAGAGGGATGATCTCGTGATCCTCGGGGACCGCGAGGAGGCACAATTGCAGGCGATCCGCTCCAACGCCAGCTGTATTGTCATTGGCGGCGGACTGAAGGTGGAGGACGAGGTAAAGGCGGAGGCTGCGAAAAAAGACTGTGTGATTATCACAACGCCGTTCGACACTTTTTCTGTTGCGCGTCTCATTAATCAGAGTATGCCGATCAAACAGTTTATGACGAAACAGAATCTGATTACGTTTGATATCGACGATTATGTGGATGACGTGCGCGATACGATGTCGAAAATTAGGCACCGTGATTTTCCGGTGCTTGGTGAAAACGGGAATTATGAGGGCATGATCTCCCGGCGCAATCTGATGAATATGCAGAAAAAACAGTTGATCTTAGTTGATCACAATGAAAAATCGCAAGCGGTCGACGGCATCGGGGAGGCGGAGATTTTAGAGATTATTGATCATCACAGGCTGGGCAGCTTAGAGACGATCTCACCGGTCTATTTCAGAAATCAGCCGTTGGGGTGTACCTCGACGATCATTTTTCAGATGTATCAGGAGAAGGGCGTTCAGATACCCCAGAGGATTGCGGGCCTGATGTTGTCGGCTATTATCTCGGATACGCTGATGTTTCGTTCGCCCACCTGTACGGCATTGGACAAAGCAGTGGCCCAAAAGCTGGCGGTGATTGCCAATATTGATATTGAGGAACATGCCAGAAATATGTTTCGGGCCGGCAGTGACTTCAAGGGTAAGACGGCAGAGGAGATTTTTTATCAGGATTTTAAGATCTTCCACACGGACGATTCCGATTTTGGCGTGGCGCAGGTCGGCGCAATGAGCCGGGAGGAGCTTGATCATGTGGCGCAGCAGCTGCGGCCGTTTTTGCGCCAGGTGCTCGGGGATAAGAAACTGGATATGGTCTATGTGCTTTTGACGGATATTTTGGAGGAATCCTCTGTCGTCATCTGTGACGGAGCAGATGCGGGCAAGATGGTTGCCGGGGCGTTTGGTCTTAGGGAGGATGCGGAGGGCATGCTGCTCGAGGGCATTGTCTCGCGAAAAAAGCAGTTTATCCCGACGTTGATGAACTTTATGACAGAGAGGCAGTGAGCGGTCTGTGTTAACCGTGTTTTTTTAAATCTTCCCTGGGCGATACCCCATACTTTTTTTTGTAACTGCGGGAAAAGGTGGAGTAGTTGGGAAAGCCGCTCTCTTCACATGCCCGTGCGACGGGGATGCCGGAGAAGATCAGTTGTCTTGCCAGCTCTAAGCGCTTGGTCTCCACATAGCTGCGAATGGTGTAACCCGTCTGCAGTTTGAACATGTGCATCAGATAATAGCGGTTCAAAAAAAAGTGACCCGCGACGCTATCAATGGAAAACGGTTCTTTTAAATGCGCGTTCAGATAGGACAAGATGGAAAAGATTTTATCGTCGGATGGAGAATTTGGGATAAAATCAAGGCTTCGGTGAAGGGCGGCGCGGTTCAACTGAATCATAAACTGAATGAATAGCGCTTCCTGTAAGAGCGCGCCTGCAAAGTCCGCGTCTTTGCGGCAGTGATCTAAAGCGAAGAGTATATTTTTGAGGGCGGTCCCATGTCCTGTGCGAAAGCGCAGGACATGGGATTTTTCCTGTTGTCCGCTTGGATCGCTCTTCCCGTAAGCGGTATGTGTGGCGGGCAAAAAACATTGCAGCAGGTCGCAGTCTTTGGTGTGGAATGTTTCCAGATAGTCCGGGGAAATATAGAGTATGATGCGCTCATAGGGTGTAAGGTCGTGGATGAGCGGACGGTGAATTTCTCCGGCGGAAATTAAAACGATATCGTCGGGCAGCAGACGGTAGGCGTTTCCCTCCACATAGTAGGTGACATCACCGCTGAGCATAATGAGGATTTTGTGAAAATTGTGGTAGTGGTAGCGGAATTCCCGCTGCGTCTGATCTTTGATATGGAAAATTTTAAAATTTTCGTTCAGATAACCGGTTTTTTGGTATTCGGACATAGCGCCGCCTTTCAAAATGCAAATATTTAGGAGAAGCATAACATAAGAAAGCACTATTTGCAATGTTTTAAACATAAAATCGTGATACATTTTGAATAGTGTCTGCTATAATAATAGAAGATACAAAGGAGTGAAAGACGGAACTTATTATTAAGGAGGTACGTTTATGAAGTTTACGAAAATGCAGGGGTGCGGCAACGATTACATTTATGTAAATCTGATGGAGGAGCAAATCAATCATCCCGAAGAGGTGGCAGTCGCCGTCAGCGACCGTCATTTCGGTATCGGAGGGGACGGACTTGTGACGATCGGGCAGTCAGAGACGGCGGATTTTCGGATGCGCATCTACAATGCGGACGGTTCCGAGGCGGAAATGTGCGGAAACGGCATTCGCTGTGTGGCCAAGTATGTCTATGAGCACGGTATGACAGATAAAACGGACCTCACGATTGAGACCGGCGCGGGCGTAAAGTCGCTGCACTTGATTAAGGCGGACGGCCGTGTTGACCGCGTGCGGGTAGATATGGGCGAACCGGTGCTGACCGCGGCCGACATACCGGTGCTCAGTGACAAAGAGCGCGTAGTGAATGAACCGCTTCTCGTGCTGGGAAAAGTATGGAAGGTGACCTGTGTCTCCATGGGCAATCCCCACGCCGTCGTATTTGTGCCGAGTGTCAAAAATATTAATCTTGAACAGATTGGTCCTGCATTTGAACATAATAAACGTTTCCCAAAGAGAATCAATACAGAGTTTGTGGAAATCCTAAATCGTAATGAAATGAATATGCGCGTGTGGGAGCGCGGTACCGGCGAGACCTTGGCCTGCGGTACGGGAACTTGCGCAAGCGTTGTCGCCGCGATTGTAAACGGGCTCACCGAGGCTTCCGTTCTCGTGCATCTGCTCGGCGGCGATTTAGAGATTGAGTATGACCGCAAATCCAACCATGTTTACATGACAGGGCCGGCGGTTACCGTGTTTGAAGGAGAGTGGGAAAAACAGTGATGAAGTTAAAGCAATTGGTGGAAAAACTAAACTATGCGTTGTTGGCTGGTTCGCTCGATGTGGAGATTTCCACCTTGGTCTATGATTCCAGAAAAGTAGAGCCGGGCAGTGTGTTTGTCTGTATCTCGGGCAGTGTGCGGGACGCCCACGAATATATCCCCGATGTAGTGGCGAAAGGCGCTGCGGCGATCGTTGTCGAGAAACCGATTGAGCTTCCCGGACAGGTGACCGTGATCAGGGTGGAGGACACCCGCTATGCCCTGGCATGTATGTCGGCTGCATACTTCGGTTATCCGGCCGACAAATTAAAAACAGTCGGTGTCACAGGGACAAAGGGGAAGACGACGACGACCTATATGATGAAAGCCATCCTGGAAGCGGCGGGGATTCGCACCGGTCTGATCGGCACGATTGAGACGATCATAGGCGAGACGAGGATTCCTGCGAAAAACACCACGCCGGAGTCGTATATCGTACAGGAAACATTTGCCAAAATGGTGGAAGCGGGCATAGAGGCTGTGGTGATGGAGGTCTCCTCGCAGGGGTTGATGCTGCACCGCGTCTCGGGCTTTACCTTTGACTACGGCGTTTTTACCAATTTGGAGCCCGATCACATTGGTAAAAATGAGCACAAAGATTTTGACGATTATATGCATGCCAAAAGTTTGCTGTTTTGCCAGTGCAGACAGGGCATCTTAAATGCCGACAGCGAACATCTGGAGGGCATACTTAAGGGCCATACCTGCGAGGTGGAGACATACGGGTATTGTGATACCGCCGATCTGCGGGCTTTTGATCCGGTATTGACGAAAGAGCCTGGTATTTTGGGTGTCCGATATCATGTCGGAGGTTTGACGGACATGGAAGTTACGGTCAATGCGCCGGGAAGCTTCAGCGTCTACAATTCACTGGCAGCGATCGCGCTGTGCCGTCATTTTGGAATTGCCAAAGCAAACATACAGCAGGCGCTTTTGCATGTTTCCGTTAAAGGGAGGATAGAATTGATACCGGTGTCAGAAGAGTATACCCTGATGATCGATTATGCCCACAATGCCATGGCGTTAGAAAGCCTGCTCACAACCTTGCGGGAATACCAGCCAAAACGGCTGGTCTGCCTCTTTGGCTGCGGCGGCAACAGAGCCAAATCCAGGCGATATGAGATGGGAGAAGTCTCTTCTAAGCTGGCCGATCTGACGGTCGTGACTTCCGATAATCCGCGCTATGAAGAGCCGATGGAGATTATACAGGATATCTTAGAGGGCGTCAGGCGGGCGGATGGCGCTTATGTCACAATCCCTGACAGAAAAGACGCCATAGCCTACTGTATCGACCATGCAAAGCCGGGGGATGTGATCGTGCTGGCGGGAAAAGGGCATGAGGATTACCAGGAAATCAGAGGGGAAAAACACCACATGGATGAGAGAGAACTGATTGACGAGATCTTAAAAGAACGCAGCAAACGATAAAAAGTAATGACCGCTGACGGCTGACGTTTATGCCAAAGGGCGTTTTGATTAAAGTAGGAGGTAGTGTTTATGTCTTTGTTTCGCGGCTGTGGGGCAGCGATGATAACCCCGTTTCGGGCAGACGGAGAAGTCGATTTTTCCGCGTTCGAGCAGATGCTGTTACGCCAGATAAAGGAGGGAACCGATGCCATAATCGTCTGTGGAACGACCGGGGAGCCGTCGACGATGACAGACAAAGAGCGGGAAGCATGTATCTCCTTTGCGGTGGAGACCGTGGCCCATCGAATCCCCGTGATTGCGGGAACCGGGGGCAACTGCACAAAGGTTGCGGCGGAACAATCGAAAATGGCCGAGCGCCTGGGGGCGGACGGTTTGCTCGTTGTGACGCCTTACTATAACAAAGCGACCCAGGAGGGATTGTTTCAGCATTATCAGACGGTTGCCGGGGCTGTTAAGCTTCCGGTTATCATGTACAATGTGCCCTCCCGCACCGGGGTCAATCTTTTGCCGGAGACCGCAGTGCGCATCGCAAAAAACGTGGATAATATCATTGCGATTAAAGAGGCCGGCGCCTCGATCGCGCAGACGGCAAAGCTGGCGGCGCTCGGCGAGGGGGTGCTCGACCTCTATTCCGGCAACGATGATCAGATTATTCCGATCTTATCGCTTGGCGGCATCGGCGTCATATCGGTTCTTGCCAATGTTGCCCCTAAAGCGGTGCACGATATGACAGTAGAATATCTGGAGGGGGACAGAGAGCGCGCGAGAATATTGCAGCTTTCGTGTCTGCCGCTCATTGAGCAGCTTTTTTCGGAGGTCAATCCGATTCCGGTAAAGGCTGCGCTGCATCATCTGGGACTGTGCGAGAATGTACTGCGGCTGCCACTGACGCCTATGGGTGTAGAAAAAGAGCGGATGTTAGTCTGTGAATTGGAAAGACTAAAACACCTGGGACTGGTATCGTGTTTTGTAAATGGCGGTGAATCGTGCGCCTGATATTTAGTTCAGGATAAGGCGGAAAAACGGGACGATGCACCGACATCGTCGATTGACTGTTGACAGGAGGATGAGATGAAAGAGATACGCATGGAAGATTTGAGCCAGAGCGACGGCATGATAGCGGTCAATATGGCTGATCTGCACGAGAAGGAAGACGCTTATCACTGCGCGTCGGCCGAGGGCAAAATCTATGTCGGCGACGAGGTGTTTTTTGCTCTTGAGACACACCCCGCGAAAATGGGTGAAGTGCTGGGCGCGGCACAGGTGGCAGGCATTATGGCGGCGAAAAATACCGGTGGATTGCTTCCCATGTGTCATACGAGCCTATTGACAAACTGTAAACTGACATTTCGCATGTCGGAGAAAGATTATGCTGTATTGGCGAACTGCAGCGTCTCCTGTGTCGGCAAAAAGAGTGTGAAGATGGAGGCGCTGACAGGTGTGAGCGTGGCGCTTTTGACAATATTTGATATGTGCAAATCCGCCGCGCATTTGATGCGCATTGGGGAGGTACACTTAGTGGAGGATAAGGGAGGACAAGATTGAAAAAGAAATGGTTTGGCATCATGTTGTCGGCTGTGACCGCCGTTTGCGTTTTTTTTGCAGGCTGCGGGAGTGCCGGGGATGAGAATACGGGTATATCAAGTGACAGCAATGAGGGTGAGAACCTGGTATCCGAGCTGCCGGGCGGTATCGCGCCTCCGGGCGGAGAAATATTTGACGATACGACGATCTTTGTGTACGCCCAGAAGGATTTGCGTGTACTGTTGAGTGAGTTAGTCAACAGTTATCAGCAGATTCGACCAACCGTTGCCGTGCAGGTAGTCTATGAGGATGACGCCGCGTTGGAAGCCTTGCCAAAGGAGAGGGCGGCCTGCGATATTGTTTTTTTGGTGCGCAGAGAAAGCCTCGATGCGCTGGCAGCGGAGGCGTATCTGCTCGAGGATACCAGTTATTTTGTGGTAAAGGATGAGAACGGCGGGACAGAGTGCCTTTCCGATGAAGAGAATGTCAGTGACGATGTGACGGCACAGGTCATGTATGCGTTTGCCCAGACAGCAAATCAAGAGGCGGACGAGCTTGCGCGCAATGCGGCTTTTGATTTTGTACAGTTTTTAATTTCCGATATGGCCATGGAGATATATCAACAACAACCGTAGTATCTCTCTTAGAACTGGAAATATAGCGCAAAACGTCACCCGCGATTAAAATGCCGATCGAAAAAGCGTCAGGAAAAAGTGAAAATGTCTTTACTTTTGGTATTTTTCGTGTTATATTAAAACGGTTGTGAGTGAATAGATGGTCCTCTGTTACGAAGTGACGTATTAAGAACATCCAGATTGCAGGAGGTTATAAAATGAACGCAAATGAAATTATCAAGAACATTGAGGCAGAGCAGTTAAAGGCCGAAGTACCACAGTTTCGCGTGGGTGACACCGTGAAAGTTTACGGTAAGATCAAAGAGGGAACGCATGAGAGAATCCAGATTTTCGAGGGAACTGTGATTAAGAAACAGGGCGGCAGCAACCGCGCAACATTTACCGTCAGAAAAATTTCCAACGGCGTCGGTGTTGAGAAAACATGGCCGTTACATTCACCGAATGTAGAGAAAGTGGAAGTTGTGCGTATGGGTAAAGTAAGACGTGCAAAACTGTACTATTTGAGAGATCGCGTTGGTAAGAGAGCGAAGGTAAAAGAATTAGTAAGATAAGATATGCCGAAGTGTGGGGCTGCTGTACGAATTGTGCAGCAGCCTCTTTGTCAATGTGCCGTACCGCAGTTGGGAGATGGCTGTCGAAGATGGCTGTCAAAGCACGCAGGCGGTGCGGCGGGCAGGGAAAAAACATTCCTGCCCGATGAGAGAGAGGATTCGTTTTGCGTAGAAATCGTGGAAGTGGACTTAGTTTTGCCAGAAGAAAGAAAAAAGTTAATTTTGCCATTATTCGGGAAGTAATTGTCTGGACGGTCGAAATTTTGATTACGATTATGGTGGCGTTTACCTGCGTCTATTTTTTAGGGCTGCGCACCAGCGTCGTAGGCCAGTCGATGGCCGCAACGTTAAACGGCGGCGATGAGATCTTGGTCAATCGTTTTTTGTACAAGGTGACAGATCCCAAAGCGGGGGACGTGATCGTTTTTTTGCCCAACGGCAATGAAAAATCCCATTTCTATGTCAAGCGCGTGATCGCCACGCCCAAGGACGTGGTGCAGATCAAAAACGGGCTCGTGTACGTAAACGGCGAGGTGTATGAGGATTCGTTTGAGGCGGCGCCTGTGGAGGACGCGGGGCTTGCGGCGGAGGAGATCGTGCTGGGAGATAACGAGTATTTTGTGCTGGGAGATAACCGCAATAACAGCGAGGACAGCCGCTATGCCAATATCGGCAATATCAAGAAAGAATATATCGTGGGAAAAGCATGGTTTCGCTGTGCACCGTGGGGCCTGTGGGGATTTATCGAATGACGGAGGAAAAAGACAATGCAGTTTCAATGGTATCCGGGGCATATGACAAAGGCAAAGCGTCAGATGCAGGAGGACATAAAGTTAATAGATCTGGTGATCGAACTGGTGGACGCCAGGGTGCCGCTTAGCAGCAGAAACCCTGATATCGACGAGCTCGGAAAAAACAAATTTCGCCTGATCTTGATGAATAAGGCGGATTTGGCGGACGCTGCGGTAAGCGGCAGCTGGAAAGCTTATTTTGCGGACAAGGGATATGCGGTCGTGGAGCTGGACGCGAGAAATCGGGCCGGTATGAAGACGATCACCAGTGTCATAATGGAAGTCTGTAAAGAAAAGATTGAGCGCGACAGGAAACGCGGCATCCAAAACCGTCCTGTGCGTGCGATGGTTGTGGGGATTCCCAATGTCGGAAAGTCGACGTTTATCAACTCTTTTGCGGGGCGCGCCTGCGCAAAAACCGGAAATAAGCCGGGCGTCACCAAAGGCAAGCAATGGATTCGCCTCAATAAAAATGTAGAACTTTTGGATACGCCGGGTATCTTGTGGCCAAAGTTTGAAGATCAGACGGTGGGGCTTCATCTCGCGTGGATCGGCGCGATGAATGATGAGATTATAAATATTGACGAGCTTGCCGTGGAGCTGATCAAAAAATTAAAACAGGATTATCCGGGCACAATAGGCGGGCGTTACGCCGTGGAGGGCAAAGCGGTCGATGAGACAAAGACGGAAGCCGAGATACTGGGGGCTATCGCCGAAAACCGGGGCTGTATCGGCCGCGGCGGCGAACCGGATTACGGCAAAGCGGCCGCACTGCTGATTGATGAATTTCGCGGCGGCAAGCTGGGGAGAATCACGCTCGAGCGGCCTGCAAAGCATGTTTAAAAGACGAACGTTATGGTGCAGGACAAAACAATCGGAAAAAGGGCGAATGTAAAATGCAGGAGAAAACAATCGGAGAGATCAGAGAAGAGTGGAAGGCGGCAGACGAGACGAAGCTGCCTTCTTTTATCGAAGAATATGGGAGTGACACTAGAAGCGGCGTCGTAAAACTTGTGGAGCAGGCGAGAAAGAAGATCAAAACGCTGGAAGCGGAGAGAGCACGCATCGATCGGCTGCGGGAATATGAAAGAATGTATGCGGACTGCGGTTTGATCTGCGGCATTGACGAGGTGGGAAGAGGGCCGCTGGCCGGTCCGGTGGTGGCCGGAGCAGTGATTTTGCCAAAAGACTGTGAGATTTTATATATCAATGATTCCAAAAAGCTGAGTGCCAAAAAGAGAGAAGAACTCTATGCGGTGATTATGGAACAGGCGGTGGCGGTCGGGCTTGGAATGGTCAGTCCAAAGCGGATTGACGAGATCAATATCTTACAGGCTACTTACGAAGCCATGCGGGAAGCTATAAGCAAATTGGCGGTAAAACCCGATATATTATTAAATGATGCGGTGACGATACCAGAGGTTGCCATACGCCAGATACCGATCATAGGGGGAGACGCCAAGAGCATTTCCATCGGCGCCGCGAGCATCGTAGCCAAAGTGACAAGGGACAGACTGATGGTGGAATACGATAAAACCATGCCGGAATACGGTTTTGCTTCCAATAAGGGTTATGGGTCCACAGAGCATATCGCCGCACTAAAAAAATACGGTCCGTCTCCGATTCACCGCGGCAGTTTTATCAAAAATTTTATTGTAACATAGGCAGAGGAACAGGTGACGGTTTTTGAATATCAATTGCTGATTAGTACAACGAATCATGAATGATTCGTTGTACTGGGGAAAGGTATGGGAATCATGATGCAGATTTCGGATTTATTGGGGCAGTACAGCAGAAATGTTGCCAACGGTACGGAAGAATTAAAGGGTGCGCAGAGTGTGCAAAAATTAGTCTCCACGTTAAAAGAGTTGTCGGCCGGCAGTATATTCGAGGGGACTGTGGCAAGCATCCGAAACGGAAAAGCGGTGCTCTCACTCGGCAACGGGCAGACGATCCTTGCGCGCCTGGATGGGAAGGCGGAGGTGCAGCAGGGAATCTCCATGTTCTTTCAGGTAAAATCCAACGACGGCAATACGCTTGCAATCCGGCCCTATACCGGGATGGGCAACGTCAAGAATCCAATTCTTCTCAACGCCCTGACGACGGCGGGGATTCCGGTGAACAATAAGACTATGGAATTGGTAGAGTCCATGATGAAAGAGCAAATGCCGGTCGGTAAGAATAGTCTTCTTGATATGGCAAGGCTGCTCTCAGCCCATCCGGGCGTAGAGCCCGCGACGATCGTTAAAATGGTCAAATATGGGATTCCGGTGAATGGGGAGATGGCGGCACAGTTTGAAAATTATGCCATGGACAGACATGCGATTTTAAAGGAAATGGACAGCGCCATCGGCCAGATTGTGTCTTCGCTCGGCGGAGGCGAACTCTCGGCGGAAGAATCGTTTTCTCTCTATGGGAAAATAGTCGATATTTTACAGGGGAACGGGGATACTTATGCGTTACCTGGGCATGGAACCCAGGAAAACGGCGCGCTTTTGGAAAATGCCGCGAACGGTTTGCAGGAAAATGCGGCTTTGCATAACCAAGAATCCATGCTGCTGCGGGACGCAGCGGCCTCGGATGTGATGAAGTTTACGTTTGGGCAGATCAGTGAGGAGGAGGCGGCGGCACAGGAAACGGAGCAGAAAATGATGCAGCAGGATTCCAAGGAGGCAGAGCTGCCGGCGCAGATGAGAGGGGCAGCGGCGGCAAGCGAAAAAGCTGTGACGTTGGGGCAGGTGTTTGGCGAAGCACAGCTTGCGCGTTTGTCAAGGCTGCTAGAGGGCGTTCCCGTGCTGGCGGGAAACGATAAGCTGTTTCCGGCGGCACAGGAAGAGTTCTTTATCAACACACTAGAAGAAGAAATGCCGGCGGAGGCGAATCTGAAGGAGGCGGAGGCAGCCGCGGCCGCCGAGGCCCGGCCGCAGGAGAATGTGCTTGACCAGGAGATGTCGGTGCAGAAGTTTTTGGGCACGATCAAACAGATTTATGAAGAGAACAGCCAGTACGGTTTCAGCGGTATCAAGAAGCTCTTTTCGTCGAAAGAGTTTCAGGCTGCGCTAAGAAGCGCTTTTGAGGAGCAGTGGACGATAAAGCCCCAGGAGCTCAAACAGGAGAATAAAATCAGCCAGCTCTACGAAAAATTGACCAGACAGATGGCGCAGGTGGAGAATGTTATGAAAGCTGCCGGGATGATGTCTGAGACGTTTACGCAGACCGCAAACGATATCCGCGGCAACATTGATTTTATGAACCAAATTAATCAGGTTTACGCTTATGTACAACTGCCGCTTAAGATGGCCGGACAAAACGCCAACGGCGAACTCTACGTCTACACCAACAAAAAGTTGCTGCGCGATAAGAACGCGGAGGTGTCGGCTTTTTTGCATTTGGATTTGGAACATCTTGGAAGTACGGATGTCTCTGTAAAGATGCTGCATAAAGATGTACAGACGAAATTTTATCTGGCGGACGACGCGGCATTTCACCTGGTGGAAAAGCATATACCGGTTTTGGAGCGGCGTCTGAAGAATAAGGGATACCATTGTACCATCACACTGTCAAACGAGGAGAAAAAAGTCAATCTTGTGGAAGATTTTCTCACGCGGGAGAAGCCGTCCGCCGGGGCAGTACACCGGTATTCCTTTGATGTGAAAGCATGAGTGTCAGCAGAAATGGGGATTATTTATGGAGCAGCGAAACGGAAAGGATCAAGGAATCAACAAAGAAAAGACGGCAGTTGCCATCGCCTATGAGCCGGGGGATCGGGCGCCAAAGATTCTCGCCACCGGCAAAGGTGTTGTCGCGGAACGAATCATAGAGAAAGCGAAAGAAAACGATGTTCCGTTTTACAAAGACAATAAACTGGCGGAAACGCTCTCGAAGCTGGAGATCGGAGACTCGATTCCGCCGGAACTCTATGAAGTTGTGGCGGAAATTCTTGTGTTCGTGGATGATATGAACCGCATGAAAGGCAAGCTAGAGCAGTCGGGACTGTTGTAATTGATGTTTGCCGATGGCGGCTGCGGCGGAAGGATGGGGAAGCGTATGAACAAGCGACAGGTGGGCGCACATTACGAACAGGCTGCGGCGCGGTACTTAGAGCAGCAGGGGTATCGCATCATAGAGTCAAATTTCCGCTGCCGGTACGGAGAGATCGATCTCGTGGCGAGAGAGGGGGCGTATCTGGTGTTTGTGGAAGTAAAGTACAGAAAAGATACCGGCGCCGGAGAGCCGCTTGAGGCTGTGGATTACCGCAAACAGCGCCAGATTTCAAGGACAGCGTTCTTTTATCTGCTGTGCCGCGGATACGGGGAGGATACGCCCTGCCGCTTTGACGTGGCGGCGATATTGGGGGAGGAGATGCGGGTCATAAAAAATGCGTTTGATTATGTCCCGTAAAGCTATATGGCGGTGTATACAGGAAAATGTACCTGACATTATCGGTTTGAACAGGAGGCTACATGCAGCATTTCCAGGGAAAAGTAAACGAAGTATTAAAACAGACCGTTTATCCGCAGGCGGACGGCAGCGGTCTTACACTGTTATCCTATCCGCTGCTTGACGAAACGAATATCGTCAAACACTGTTTTACCACAAAGCTTGGCGGTGTCAGCGAGGGGGAGTTCGCCACGATGAATCTCAGTTTTACGAGAGGGGACAGAGAGGAAGCGGTGAGAGAAAATTATGACCGAATCGCGCGGGCTATGGGAGTGGAGCCGGAAAACTTTGTATTTTCCGACCAGACGCACACGACGAATGTACGTCTGGTGAAGAGGGAGGATGCGGGCAAAGGATTTGTGCGGCCAAGGGATTATACGGATGTGGACGGACTGATCACCGATGAGCCGGGACTTACGCTTGTCACTTTTTATGCGGATTGCGTGCCGCTTTATTTTGTCGATCCGGTGCACCGCGCGATCGGGCTTGCCCACTCCGGCTGGCGCGGCACGGCGGCGCGCATGGGCGCTGTGACCGTGGCGGCGATGGGCAGGGCGTTTGGCACGAAACCGGAGGATTTAATCTGTGCGATCGGGCCTTCCATCTGTGGGAATTGTTACGAGGTTGGAGAGGAAGTGGCGAAAGAGTTTCTAAACGTTTTTGCCGGATGTGAGCGCGAATTGCTCACAGAAAAGCCAAATCATAAATATCTGCTCGATCTGTGGCGGGCCAACGAGCGCGTCTTATGGGAGGCCGGAGTACGGCGCGATCATCTTGCGGTGGGGCGTCTATGTACCTGCTGCAATGCAAAAATGCTGTTTTCGCACCGGGCAACCGGCGGAAAACGCGGAAACCTTGGGGCTTTTTTGTGCCTCAGATAGTGTGAGATTGACTTGTAAATTGAATTGCATCATTGGTGGGACCGGGAAGTAAAAGCACATCTTAATAAATTCTTTAACATTTCCTAATGATATCTGTCTTGTTTCTATCCCAGAGGAGTGCTATACTGACCGTACTAAGACAGTTAGTACAGTTAGTACAGCACATGATTAAGATGGGAGGTTTTCCGATTTGATTCAGTTAAATTACCGGGACGCAAAGCCTATTTATGAACAGATTCAGGATGGGCTGCGAAAACTGATCGTGACGGATTCGCTGGCGGCCAATGACAAGCTGCCCTCGGTGCGGGAGATGGCTGCGAGCCTGGCGATCAATCCGAACACGATTCAACGGGCATACCGCGATCTGGAGAGTGAGGGTTACATTTACACCATTGCGGGAAAGGGCTCTTTTGTGGCGGGACAAAAGGAAGTGGACAATGCCAGGGAACATAGCCTGTTTTCCACCTTTGATGCCACGGTAGCGGAACTACTGTATCTTTCCGTACCGAAAAGAGATCTGGTTGAGCGGATAGAAAGAATAGAAAGGGGCGAAGAAATTGATACAGGTAAAGCAGGTAAAGAAGAATTTTAGTGGATTTTTGGCGTTGGACGGTGTGGATATGCACGTCAAAAAAGGGGCTATCTACGGTTTGGTGGGACCAAACGGCGCGGGAAAGTCCACCATCATCCGTCATATTACCGGAGTTTACCGCCCGGATGAAGGGGAGATTCTTGTCGATGGGGAGCCGGTTTATGAAAATAAGGGCGCCAAAGCCAAGTTTGCTTATATCCCCGATGATCTGTTTTATTTTTTGCAGGCGGATACGATGGAGATGAAGCGGTTTTATCAGGGGATATATACCAAATTTGACGAAAAACTGTTCTATCGTATGCAGGAATTTTTCCCGACCATCAATGTAAAGAGAAACATCAGACGGTTGTCAAAAGGGATGCAAAAACAGGTCGCGTTCTGGCTGGCTATCTGCTGCAAACCGGAGCTTTTGATTCTTGATGAACCGGTCGACGGTTTAGACCCTGTCATGCGCCGCCAGATCTGGAGTATTTTGATGTCTGAGGTGGCGGAGCATCAGATGACCGTGCTTGTTTCCTCCCACAATCTCAGAGAATTGGAGGATGTCTGTGACCATGTGGGGATAATGCATGGCGGTAAAGTGATGATTGAGCGGTCGCTCAGCGATCTGCAGGGCAGTGTCTCAAAGATTCAGATTGCCTGCCCAAGCGGGGCGCCAAAGCTGCCGGACGATCTGGAAGTACTTCATATTTCAAACACCGGGCGCGTGTATACGCTGATTGTGAGGGGAGATGCGAAAGCGGCGCAGGAAGCCTTTATGGAGGAGAAACCGCTGATCGTGGATATCTTACCTCTGACTTTGGAAGAAATATTTATATATGAAATGGGAGGTGTGAACTATGAAGTCAAAGACATCCTTATTTAACCGAACCATATTCAAAAAAAATATCACCCATTACTGGCCGGCGTGGGCGCTGTATCTTGTTTATCTGTTTTTGGCAATGCCCTATTTTATGTGGATCATGCTTCAGGATTATGACTACTACAATGAAGTGGACATGGTGGAGCGGGGCTTGTACGCGATCAACGGTGTGGTGAGGGCAGGGATGATGGTGCCTGTGATTTTTATCGTGTCCACCATTATGGCGATGCTTGTTTTTTCTTATCTCTACACAGCGAGAAATGCCAATATGATTCATGCGCTGCCGGTGACGAGAAGAGAGCTTTTTATCACGAATTATCTGTCCGGGCTCGCATTTTTGTTGATTCCACAGATTTTGACATTTATTGTCACCGCGCTCGTGGCGCTTGTCAATAATGTGACCTGTATTCAGTACGCATTTTATGGAATGCTCTGTGCAGCGGGCATGACGGTCTTTTTTTACTCTATGGCGGTTTTTGTAGCGATGTTTACCGGACAGGTGCTGGCGGTGGGGGCGTATTCACTGATTATGAACCTGCTCTATGTGGGCTGTGTCAACCTCGTGGGGATGTTCCAGACGATGGTCAGTTACGGCGCAAGCGGAGACATCTCAATCGGCAAATCAGCGGTGCTTTCCCCGCTGTATTATCTTTTTACCCACACGAGTGTCAACGCCGCATACGGGATGACAGGAAAACTGGAGAGTATTGAGATTATAGGCTCTGCAACGATTTTTGGCTATACGCTCGTCGGCATCGCACTGATGGTTGCGGCCTATATACTTTACCAGAGGCGTCACATTGAGACGGCGGGCGATTTAGTCAGCATAGGTATCATCAAGCCGATTTTCCGCTGGGGCGTGGCAATCTGCGGCGGGTTTACGATGGCGATGCTGTTTGCCAGCGCTACCAACCAATACAAAATCAATAAAATCTATAGTCTGATTATCATTGGCGTGCTGGCGTTCGGTATCCTCTCGTTTTTTTTGGCGGAGATGCTTTTGGAGAAAAACTTCCGCGTATTTAAGAAAAATCGTCTGATCGAATGTGGCGTGATGAGTGCATTGTCCGTTTTGGTGGTGGTACTGTTTCGGTTCGATGCGTTCGGCATAGAGCGGTATCAGCCGAAGCCGGATGAGATTCAAAAAGCTTTTGTCTATATGGATTATGTGATCGAGGTCGACGATGAGGATGTAGAGACGGTGCTCGAGCTGCAAAAGGAGATTATCAAGAATAAAAATGAGTATCTCGATCTGGCGGCAAGCACCAATACCGGTTATTATTATACGACATTCCGCTATTATCTGAAGGATGGTTCGTGCTATACCAGGCGCTATCCGGTGCCGACGACGGATGAATACCTTAGCAGAGAGGATTCCGCAGCGGTATGGCTGCTTGATTATGAGAAAGAGCCTGAGCGGCTGGCGCGCAGTATCCTGGGCACGAATTACAGAGAAAATATATATTTTTCTGCCAGCATCAACGTTCATGATGAGGAGGACACCTATCACACGGAAACGTTTGGCGCGGATAACGCGGAGAGGATTGCAAAGGCACTGCTTTTGGATATTGAAGAGGGAAACATGGATGATGTGTATCGATACGCGGTTCAGCGTGATACCTACGAGGAATACAGCGGCATTGAGCTTAATTATGTCAACTCGAACGGTAATCCGAGCGTATGGTCTTATTACTATGACTATTTTGCGCTTGTGGGCGACCAGGCCGCGGGGAAGAGTGCCCGTGAAAAAGCCGAAAATAACAATGTCTATTTTCACCTGACGCCGCAGTGCAGCAATCTTCTAAAAGTATTGGAGGATTTAGGTATCACAAGAGATATGCTCAAGTAAAAGGTATAAAGAAGGAAAAAAGCAGGAATTGGTTGTGATTCCTGCTTTTTTAGTGTAAACTGATACTATCAGAAAACGGATTGCGTGCGAACGCGCGAAAAGGGGCAGTGACTGTGGAATACAAAAAACATGTGATAGATCATATATTGCCGGGGAGCATTGCAGACGAGCTGGGGATCGTGCCGGGCGATCGTCTGGTTGCAGTTGGCGAGCGGCCGATTGAGGATGTGCTCGACTACCATTATCTGATTCACGAGGAATATCTGACGTTATTGATCGAAAAAGAAGACGGTGAGGAGTGGGAGTTTGAGATCGAAAAGGATTATGATGAAGATATCGGCATTGTGTTTTATAACGGGCTGATGGATGATTATAAATCCTGCACCAACCACTGCATTTTTTGCTTTATCGATCAGATGCCCAAAGGAATGCGCGAGACGCTCTATTTTAAGGACGACGATTCCCGCCTTTCTTTTTTGCAGGGCAATTATGTGACTCTGACCAATATGAAAGAAAAAGACATAGAGCGCATTATTGCATACCGCCTAGGGCCGATCAATATATCCGTGCAGACGACAAATCCCGGTCTGCGCTGTGAAATGCTGCACAATCGCTTTGCTGGCGAAGCGCTCAAAAAGATCGACAGGCTCTATGAGGCAGGGATCGAGATGAACGGTCAGATTGTGCTCTGCAAGGGCGTCAATGACGGCGCAGAGCTGGAGCGTTCGATTGGCGATCTGACGAAATATCTGCCCTATATGGAGAGTGTGTCGATCGTCCCGGTCGGGCTGTCAAAGTTTCGGGAGGGATTGTATCCGCTTTCGCCTTTTACCGGGGAGGACGCAAAACAGGTCTTAAGTCTGGTGCACAGGTGGCAGGAGATCTGCATGGAGCGCCACGGCACACATTTTGTCCACGCCAGCGACGAGTGGTATCTGATGGCGGGGCGCAATCTGCCGGAGGAGGAGAACTATGACGGTTATATCCAGCTGGAAAACGGCGTCGGCATGATGCGTCTGCTGCTCGATGAATTCCACGAGGCTTTGACTGGTTTTACAGAGGAACCGGGGAGCGTGTTTATAGAGAGCGGAAAGTTGGGAAAGCAGGCCGGCAACGGTGCTGCGCCATATGAGAAAGCGCATGTGGTGTCTGTCGCTACCGGGCGTTTGGCCGCTCCCTTTATCCGACAGCTGGCGGCGGAGTGTATGCAACAATTTCCGGCTTATGAGATTCAGGTATTTGAGATTCGCAATGATTTTTTCGGGGAGAGTATTACGGTGTCCGGGCTTTTGACCGGACAGGATATCGTCGCGCAGCTCAAAGGAGAGAGGCTGGGTGAGCGTCTCTTGCTTCCCTGCAATCTGCTGCGCAGCGGGGAGGAGGTATTTTTGGACGATATGACGCTGGACGAGCTGAAAATGGCTTTACAAGTGGAGGTAGATATTGTAAAATCAAGCGGGCAGGATTTGCTTGCCTGTATGTTAGGGTTAGAAATGAGGTAGTTTATGAGTAAACCAGTAGTAGCCGTAGTGGGGCGTCCCAATGTGGGCAAATCCACGTTGTTTAACGTGCTTGCGGGCGAGAGAATCTCTATTGTAAAAGACACGCCGGGCGTGACGAGAGACCGCATTTATGCGGAAGTGACGTGGCTCAATCATTCCTTTACCATGATCGATACGGGCGGTATTGAGCCGGACAGCAAAGACGTGATTTTATCGCAGATGCGCGAACAGGCTCAGATCGCCATTGAGACGGCGGACGTGATTCTATTTCTCACCGATGTCAAACAGGGGCTGGTGGATGCGGATTCTAAGGTGGCGGATATGCTGCGGCGTTCAGGCAAGCCCGTGGTCTTAGTCGTCAATAAGGTAGACAGTTTTGAGAAGTATATGCCGGATGTCTATGAATTTTATAATCTTGGCATCGGCGAGCCCTATCCGATTTCTGCATCCTCGCGCCTTGGCCTGGGCGATATGCTTGACGAGGTGATCACGTATTTTCCAAAGGACGGCGAAGCAAAGGAAGAGGATGAACGACCGAAAGTGGCGATCATCGGTAAGCCGAATGTCGGAAAATCATCATTGATCAATAAGCTGGCGCAGGAGGAACGTGTGATCGTATCGGATATTGCGGGCACGACGCGGGACGCGATCGACACGGATATCCGCTATAACGGAAAGGAATACATTTTTATTGACACGGCCGGGCTTAGGCGCAAAAACAAGATCAAAGAGGAGATCGAGCGATACAGCATTATCCGCGCGGTAACCGCGGTGGAGCGGGCGGATGTCTGCATTATAGTCATCGATGCCAATGAGGGTGTTACCGAGCAGGACGCCAAGATCGCGGGTATTGCGCATGAACGCGGAAAAGGTATCATAATTGCAGTGAATAAGTGGGATGCTATAGAAAAGGATGACAAAACGATTTATCGTCATACCGAGAGAATCCGCCAGATTTTAAGTTTTATGCCTTACGCGGAGATCGTGTTTATTTCCGCGAAGTCTGGGCAGCGTCTCCACAAGCTCTTTGAGCTGATCGATGTCGTCATCGAGAACAACTGTATGCGTGTGGCGACGGGCGTGTTAAACGAGATTGTCGCCGAGGCAGTCGCGATGCAGCAGCCGCCGTCCGACAAAGGAAAGCGCCTGAAGATATACTATGTCACGCAGGTGGCAGTACAGCCGCCGACGTTCGTTGTTTTTGTCAACGATAAGGAGCTGATGCATTTTTCATACACGAGGTATCTGGAAAACAGAATTCGCGAGACTTTTGGCTTTCGTGGCACGGCCCTTAAATTTATTACCAGAGAGAGAAAAGAGGACAAATAGCAGATAGGACAGCCTGTTTTTGCTATTCCGAAATAAGAAAGAGACGAGGGATTTGGCATGGAGATAGCAGTGAGACTTATCGCGTTGGCAATCGGATATGCGCTGGGATTGTTTCAGACCGGTTATATCTATGGAAAGGCGCACGGGATTGATATCCGCACGCAGGGCAGCGGCAACTCAGGAACCACGAATTCTCTGCGGGTGCTGGGGATAAAGGCTGGGCTCATCACGTTTGTCGGTGATCTGGGCAAAGCGATTCTTGCCGTGGTGATTGTATATTTTTTATTCCGGGGCAGTTACGCGGACTCTATTTTAGTCATCGATCTGTACGCCGGCTTCGGTGCGGTTTTGGGACACAATTTTCCCTTTTATATGGGATTTAAGGGCGGAAAAGGCATTGCCTGTACGTCTGGTGTGATATTGGCGGTCTGTCCGCTGGCGGCGCCTGTCTGTCTGCTTGTGTTTGGCGTTGTGGTGGGCGTTACCCGCTATGTGTCGCTGGGATCGATTCTCGTGCTTATTTTGTATCTGCTCCAGTCTGTGATCTTCGGGCAGATGGGCCTGTTAGCGATCACACCGCAATATCTGCCGGAGTTTTATATTGTAGGCGCCTGCTTCGCTGCGATGGGATTGTGGCGCCATCGGGCCAATATTGTGCGCTTGGCAAAGGGGACGGAGAACAAATTCGGCGGTCAAAAGAAATGACGCATGGCCCGATAAAAGGAGGGTAATATTTCCGGTGCGGGCGGAGGCGAGGTCTGTCAAAATCAACAAAACAAAAACAGAACTTTATGTGGGGAGCAAGGAGACTTTAAAAGTTACGGGGGTCTCTAAACAGATAAACTGGAAGAGTTCCGATAAAAGCATAGCGGCCGTGTCCGCTAAAGGTGTGGTAACGGCCAAGAAAGCCGGCACAGCCACTATCACCGCAAATGTTGCCGGAACGTCTTATCTCTGCAAGGTAACGGTGAAAAATCCTCATCTGAACAAAACAGAGATTTCTCTCGATATAGGGAAAACATATCAGTTAAAAATAATATGCATAAAAATTTTAACAATCTGCGGGTAGGGGACATTTTACGCCTTAATGATGACACGCATTCTGTGATCATTCTGGAAGTTCACGATGATAAGATTGTAGTGGCGGAAGGAAATTACAATGGCTGTGTACACTGGGGAAGGGAGATCTCACGTTTGGAAGTACGCCTTACCGGGACATATGTAATGACCAGGTATCCCAAGGAACAGTAAAGAGTTGCATCAAAGGATTTTTGGAGTTAGGATTTAACTTTTATGAAATGAGGGGCTTAGATCTCGAGAATATGCTTCAATGAAAGAGAGGGGTAATATGGCAAAAGTATCAGTAATCGGAGCGGGAAGCTGGGGCACGGCGTTGGCGCTTGTGTTGCATAAGAACGGAAACGAAGTCACGATTTGGTCCATTATGGAGGAAGAGATTGCCATGCTAAGGGAAAAGGGAGAGCATGTCGATAAGCTTCCGGGGATTAAACTTGCAAAGGAGATCGCGCTCACGACGGATTTGAAAGAGGCGGTGGAGGGAAAAGACTATTTGATTCTCGCCGTCCCCTCGGTATTCACCAGGAGCACGGCAAAAAGCATGGCGCCCTATGTGACGGAGGGGCAGGTGATTGTCTGTGTGGCCAAAGGTATTGAGGAGCATACCCTGATGACACTATCGGATATTGTCAAGCAGGAGATTCCGCTCGCTGAGGCTGCTGTGATGTGTGGTCCAAGCCATGCGGAGGAGGTGGGGATCGGCCTGCCGACAACCGTAGTGGCAGGTTCTTATAAGAAGAGTATTGCGGAGGGCGTGCAGGATATCTTTATGAATCAGGTATTTCGCGTGTATACAAGTCCCGATGTGCTGGGCATGGAGCTTGGCGGGGCGTTAAAGAATGTCATTGCCCTGGCGGCCGGTATGGCGGACGGCCTGGGATATGGAGACAATACCAAAGCGGCGCTGATTACCAGAGGTATTTTAGAGATTGGGCGGCTTGCCCTAAAGATGGGAGCCAGCTATGAGACGTTAAGCGGACTTACCGGCATCGGTGATCTGATCGTAACTTGTGAGAGCAAACACAGCCGCAACCGCAAAGCGGGTATGCTGATCGGGCAGGGGTATACGATGCAGCAGGCCATGGACGAGGTCAAAATGGTCGTGGAAGGTGTATATTCGGCCAAGGCAGCGATGGGGCTTGCGCAAAAATATGATGTGGATATGCCGATTATTGAGGAGATCAATCAGGTACTGTTTGAGGGAAAGCCCGCGAAAGAGGCGGTGACGGAGCTGATGCTGCGCGATAAGCGGGCCGAGCACAGTAATCTGATGTGGCCTGCGGAGGCATAGCAGCTTAACCCGCAGGCAATTCGCATGGTTAGACAGATGGGAAGAAGCCGGAACGCAAAGTAGTTGTTATCAGCGAAGGGTTTGTCATGGAGGATTTTTAACCCGCAGGCAACCGGCTTGGTTAGACAGATGGGAAGAAGCCGGAACTCAAGTAGTTGTTATCAGCGAAGGGTTTGTCATGGAGGAATCTTAACCCGCAGGCAACCGGCTTGGTTAGACAGATGGGAAGAAGCCGGAGCGCAAGTAGTTGTTATCAGCGAAAGGTTTGTCATGGAAGAATCATGTAAGGTACAAAACGGGAAAGAATGGGATTAGAAGATGCGTGTACAGATAAAGAAATTGAGTGAGACCGCGGTCATACCGACGAGAGGCAGCAGGCAGGCGGCAGGGTATGATCTGTGTGCAGATATCAGGGAACCATTTGTGATGAGGCCGGGGGAGTC
>CAJTYI010000014.1 GCA_910584215.1 uncultured Roseburia sp.
CCTTTAAAACTTACAAGACTCTCAAACAGTTCACTGTCCTCTCTTTCTGCCTCTTCAGGTTTTCACCCTTTAAAACTTACAAGACTCTCAAACTTTGCAAAGTTAAAGGATTCTATGTCAATGGGTTTTCACCCTTTAAAACTTACAAGACTCTCAAACCGCCCCTCTTTGGTATACAGCTTTTCGATAGGTTTTCACCCTTTAAAACTTACAAGACTCTCAAACTGACGGTCTGCTGCAACTTTCTGCTTTTCTGGTTTTCACCCTTTAAAACTTACAAGACTCTCAAACGGACTTTGTAGAACCGCGCCCGCCCTTGAAGGTTTTCACCCTTTAAAACTTACAAGACTCTCAAACGAAAGATTTTTCAGCCAATGCAGCAGGCGTGGGTTTTCACCCTTTAAAACTTACAAGACTCTCAAACTGCATACAGTTCATTGACGCGTTTAGTAAGGTTTTCACCCTTTAAAACTTACAAGACTCTCAAACGGAACCAAGCGAGGGGCAGCAGGAATTAAGGGTTTTCACCCTTTAAAACTTACAAGACTCTCAAACTTCGCAATTATATTCTGTCGTGATCCGCTCGGTTTTCACCCTTTAAAACTTACAAGACTCTCAAACACCGAGGAGGAAATAAAGAAAATTACAGAGGGTTTTCACCCTTTAAAACTTACAAGACTCTCAAACCTCAAATTTCTAGATTCTCACCGAGCTTTACGCACTGACAATGCGCTGTAAGCCTTTACAACTCAATTATACACATATCGTTATCCAAAATGCAAATATTTTCGCCCTGCAAGTGCTCCCTCTGCATATTTTCCAACAAAATTAATTGTATCTTATGACTACACACAAACTCATACAAAGAGAGCAATTCACTCGCATTGAGATATGTTTTTAAATTCACAAAAAACACCACCGTGGTATGGCAAAATGACTGCAACGCACACAAGTAATCTATTACCTGTTCCAGCAGGTGGTCTGCGGCACTCTCCACTCTCACCGCATATAATTTCAAAAGACCGCTTACATTCATTTCCAGATCAAATGTCAGTCCATATGGTATCTTAGCCAGCAATTCATCCAAATAAGACACCACATGTGCATTTACTTCCACCGTTTTTGTTACAAGTTCTTCCTGCGCCACCGCGGATATAGACTGATATAGTTTTTGCTGAATTCTTTTCTCATTACAGTCAAGTGCAAATGGGTGAAGAATCATCTCAGCCTGCTTAGTAATATTTAATGTTTTTTCTCGGTCAGACAGCACAAACAATCCTTCTTTTCCCTGTACCTGTCCTAAAATCTCCACTATAACATCTGCAAATACTTGCGGTGACTCTATGACCACAATATTGACCTGATCTTCTGCCATCTTGATATCAAGATGATATTCTGGATGTACGAACCTCATAACACCTCACTATTTCTTTTAAAAATGATTACATCTGCTCGTATATGACAAATTAAGTTGTATAGTACGAACACATAGCAAACTTGAATAAATAATTGTTCCATTTGCACAAGACCACTGTCCGCTTGTTCTCGAAACAACTTTCACATACAACGTATATCATCATTCAAAATCTCTTCATAATCTTCCGTTGCATAATAGGAAATATTTGCTACTTGTGATTATTATTTATAGAATTACCAAACGTTCATCTGTGTCAAGCACATCACAGTTTCGCTCCCCAACGATAAATTCCATTCTGGCATACTGTTTTTCGGTGACTTTCAGCAATTGCACCAGTCCATCGGAAGGTTTATTTTTTCGCACACTCTCTGTAATCGCGTCACCAGCAGCAGCATTTTGTACCAGCTTACAATAGACAGACTCCTGCAACATCATAAAACCATTCTTAATCAAAAACTTGCGGAAACGCCGATACTCCCGCCGTGCCGCCTCCGTCGTGACCGGCAGATCAAAAAATACAAGTATTCTCATATATCTATAACTCATATTGATAACTTTTTATTAAAGATGCATCACGTTCTATCAGCGCGTCAAACACACTGTGACTGTATATCTTAATCGCATTGTTGACGAACTCTTTGCGCCCGCCAATTATCACTTCCAGCTGCATCACCCCAAGCATAACCATTTTCTCCTCATGTTCAAATAATGTCGGTTTTAATTTCTGCACAATGCTGTCCACCAGCGGTCGAAATGGCTCCATCAAATCTGATGCAAAGTTAAACGGGTTGAACGTATTATCGTGAAACAATCCAAGCTGCGTCAAAAAACCGTTCGCCACAATTTCACGGTTAAACGCTGAAAGCAATATACCGTAACCGTAATTAAGCGCCGCATTGATGCTGTTCTCGGCCGTCCTTGTAAAATCCATGCCAAATACAGCATTAAAATATACTTTTGCGGCATGCCCCTCCCGATTGGTCACATCTCCCGGCTTTATTTCTTCAATATACTGATATAACTTCTGCGCTTCCTCACATCCCAACTGCTCCAAATACTCTGCCTGTTTGCGAATTTTTTCTTTGACAATCACCGTCCAGACTTCTGTCTTGGACTTTTCTTCCCACCGCAATTGCGCGCGAAGTTTTGCGCTGACATCGTAACAGCCGTAATAAGGGATCAGTTCGGACGACGGATTTCTTTTTTCATCACAAAAAATCACCTTTATCTTCTTTTTTGTCAACTCACTTAACAACACCGCAGTCAATGATACCGCAGTCGACTCCACCAGTAAAATTTCGATCTCGCTGATATGAATCTTCACCACATCCCGTCGCCGCACTACCATGTAGCCAAGCTGGTAATCCAGCTTGGCACTGCTGGAAATCACGACCGTCCGCCAGCTCATACTGTCAGTAAATCAATCTCATTTTCAAAGATACCTGTAATGGATTGATTAATTAATATACACTCTTTGGCACCTGTTAAATTCTTGCTTATTTTCATAGTCCCTGCCGACATCGCACATTTAATTAAAGATAAATCTGAAGCTGTAACGCCAACCAATGTCAATTTTAATAGTTCTAGTATTAACTGTCTTTGTTTAACTACATCTAATGTGATAAAAGTATCTCTTCCCTCTGTTAATTTTTCCCCCATCGGATTTGGCTTATTGGCATAAATTGTCTCATTATGTTTTTGTGTCAAAATATCATATAAAGCAATATTATCCTCGCTTGCAATCTTGTCTGTTATCCCTCCTTTCTCAAGAAACTTAATGTAATCCATCCACTTTTGTTTCAAACAAAGCTGTACTGCATTTCTTACCGTCAATTGATTATTCGTCTTCCCCGAAAGATGCATATAATACCCGTCTCGTTTTATCAACGATTGTATCTTTATCTTTTTTACGCGCACTGACGGATTTTTCAGCCCCAGCACCGACTCACAATACTCCTGCAAAGCTTCTGTATCCTGTTCCACCCGCGTTTTCCACAAGATCGGCAGCGTCTCTATCGTTCTGACTTTCTTTCCTTTCACTTCGTGCTCCACTAGGAAAAAATACGCTGTCGTAGCACTGCTAAACCCGCCATATTTTTTCACATCCAACATTCTTTCATCGGAAGATTTCAACGGAATATAAGCACCATCTTTGCCTTTAGCTGCCTTTTTTGCACTGTAGAGAGTTTGCTCCGCCAATCCTCCATGCCCCTCAAAGTTTAACCTCGTCAAAAGCGGCGTATTCTTAGCCATTATTTTTTTCACGGTGACAATCGTCCCCGACTCCTCTTTTCCTTTTTGTGCGACCCAGGCCGTCTCCTCCCCCCGGCGAATATTCCAGTCAAACATTCGGCTTAGGTTATAATGATTCTGCTGTTCATTACTCCGACATTCCTTTTTAATAAAATTCAGCGGATTCTGTGTAAATTTTACATAGTACGCGTTCCCAACCACGATATTTAAGTAAGCGTCATGCGCGTGATGAAAATCATTTACCAGACGTGTCTTCAGCAATTTAAAATGATGCCGGAATTCCGAGACATTGGAGGCTTTGGCAAAGACAAGCGTCGAGTCGGGCAGCGCTTCCCGCAAAATCGTGGTGACTCCTTTTGTCCCCTGGCTCGTCTCCACCAGCTGACGCGCGATAAACCCCGCTTTCTGTTCATCCGTAAACGGATTGCGTCCTGTCAGTCTACGAAACTTTTCTTCCCCGATCAGTCCTTTCTCCCTCAGTCCTTTCCACATGAAATACTGCTTATCATAAATCTCTTTCTCGATTGGATAATTGTCGCTCTTATGGGCATTTTTCTCTTTCTTGACAAGCACCAGATTATTTGCCAGATTGTCATCTTTCACAAAATGCCGGGGATAAATATGGTCAATGTCGTAGAGATTATTGTCAAACAGATCATTCAATTCGATCGGCTGCCCGGTATACATACATTTGCCCATCTGCGTCAGATAAAGATACATTTTTTTGCTGCGTATCGTTCCATCCTTTTCTGACCTCTCAATTAAATCCTTCCAGTTATGTCTCTCGTCCTGAATCGACCGATACAAATCCAAAAACTGCTGCTTTCTCGAAGTGGTGCGCTTTTTTTCCTCCTCTTTTCTTGTCATTTCCACAAACAAACGCTTTGGCGGCCTGCCCATGATTTTTTCTACTTCTTTGATTAGCAGCAAGGTCTGCCACACCATCCGCTTGACCGGTGCGGAAAAATACATATCATCTAAATCCTCCGGGCGCATTTCGGCCAAAGATTTCACAGCCGTATATTGCATTTCTTCCAAATTTTCTTTGTAGGTATAGCGCTCTTCCGCCAGAAGTTCCATCAGATTGTCGTTGTACTCCCACATCATATGTACAAGCGGCATACGCTCACCTGTCTCCTTGCTGCAGCCGTCCAATGTCAGAAATTCCTTTGACAAATTCCCCCAGTCCTTAAACTTAAATCCAAGGATGCGCTTGATCTGTTCACCGGACAGTCGTTCGCCGTAATGTTCTTCCAGACTTTCCTTTAGAAAATGACGGGCATCACCATAAACCGTGCACCAAAATATGATCTGCTCTGCCATCTCTTGGCCGTCATCGGTGTCAATTGCTTCCCCGAAGATCTGCTGGAACTTGGCGTAAGAAGAGAGCGAATTATTTAAAGTAACATCGATCCCGCTTACCTGTTCCTCCTCCCCCTCTTTTATAAGCCCTTCTTTACGCAAAAATGCACAAATCTTTTTCTTTGTCACTTTCTTTCCTGCCGAAAACAGCTCTCTGTAAATACTCTGTTTGCAAGCAGCGCTTATCTTTTCCCCACGCACCTTGATGCTGTTGATTTCATTTAACACACAAAAGCGCTCGTACAATAACGACGACTTTGGCAATACTTTTCGATCACTGATATAGGTGCAGCACCTGACTAATTTCTCAATAAATTTTTGGGAGGTCGCTTTCATATCAATCTTTTCTTCAATATTCCATGGAAGCACCTGTCCCTCTTCTTTTCTGACAACCCAGCCGTTGCCATTATATTTCGCACTGTTCGCGGAAACAGGCCCCACATAGTATGGTATCTGGAATGAAAATAATTTTAATATGCGCTCTGATACGGTCAGCGCTGAGTCATCCCGCTCTTTTAAAAACGGCAGATATTTCTCAGCATGGGATAATATTTTCTTCATTTCCCTCGCATGCACCTGGTTGGGAATAACGCCGTTAGAAGCGGTCAGCTGCTTGGGCAGAAAATGCTCTTTCTCTATCTCCTTAAGCACATAAGATACATTGCTGTCGTCGTCCGGCATATTTTTTAACAATTTTTTCACAGACGCATACAAATCTTCCTGTTTTCGTCCTTTCATGTCCCTTCTGCTCGGTTTTTCCATTCCTGCCGCATTGGAGGAATTCACATAAGCGCTGTAGGTGCCTTCTTTGGGCTCGCGGAAAAACTGGTTGTATTCCTCCAAAGTGCAGTACTTTTTCACCAATGATTTTAAAATTTTTAAATCCTCTTTGTGCTTCTCATATTCCGCAACGCGCGCCTGTGATAAAAATTCATGTCCTTTCATGATGCCAGCCAGGGAACCGATATCATAAATTTCTTTCATACTACCGATGAACTCAAAGGCTTCATCGCTCAAGAACCCCTGCATTTCCGCTTCTTTTTCCTCATACTGCGCTTCCGAAAAACTGACGTCATATTTCTTATCCTCAACAGCAAGCTCCTCGCCAAACACCACTTTTAGATCAAACTTTAAGCCGCAAATACCGTTAATGCAGGCCATTTTCCTTTTCTCTTTTTTGGCAACACACAACAGTGACGCCAGCTCTTCCGCCTTTCTCTTGCGCGAATAATCGCGGTTACTCAGTATCTCCTCCAACGCGCTACCGTCAATCGTACGCAAAAATTCAAGTTCCAGCAATTCCAAAGCCGCAGAACAAAAATCCTCATACGCCTCCCCGATTTTTCGCGCACCTCCGTCCGTCCCCAGCGTCATATTCAAAAAATGCCCCCTGTGCTTAAACATATTTAAAAGAGCCAGATACACGAGTCTGACGTCATGCGGCTCGTCACTTTCGAGCAGCTCCGCGCGCAGGTGAAAAATTGTCGGATACCGATCAAAATAATCCTTATCTGTATAACCTTTGTCGTGAAAGATACCGTCGGGTGAATTCACCGCTGCATCTTTGTCCTCCCTGTGGTATTTACTGTTTTCCAGCCGCTGATAAAAATTGGCGTCCACCGCACAGATGGCATCGTGAAAATAATCTTTCAGCAGACCGATGCGCACAATCTCCCGCTGCCTGCGCCGTCTCGCGACACGCGATGTTCTTCTGTCCACCGCCGTCAGCGCCTCCTCAAACTCACGGATGCCCCACAGATCTTTTCCCTTTGCCTTCAAAAGATTGTAGTTCTCATCCGTCACTGCCCATCCCAGGGAGGATGTCCCCATATCCAGTCCCAGATAGTAGTCCCTGTCTCTCATACTCTTATGTACCTCCATCCATTTTTTACCTTTTTATCATATACTCTCGCCCGATATTTCGCAAGTAAGATGCCGACCTATTTGACGATATCCATTCTTATTTCTGACTCAGTTTGGCAGGCTTATGACATCAAATAATTCAAATCGTTTACACCTGATGAAATCTGACCCATAATTTATACTCACAACTTTTTTATTCACAACTTTTATAAACTTTCTATTGACAAATCTCATAATCCATGGTAGATTATAAAAGAACTTACAAGACGAGTGCAAATAAGGTTTAACCGACATCGTCATTTGACCCTACATGGTGTAGGAACTAAGACTTGGTGACAAGTCTTTTTTTATGCGCAGGGGTGCGAAGTGAAAATAGCTGCTGTTGCAGCACGCACCCCGCGCGGCGAGTAGGGAAGAAATCTCCCCTACTCGATTGCGCCAACCCGCATATGGAAGTTTACTGCTGACTTAACATGCAGGCCGCGCAGCGGACAAGAAAGAAAATCTCTGCCTTACTCGCTTCAAAATAATCGATTCTAACACCCCTATCCAAATTAAGAATCATTTGCTCCCCACATCATACTGCCGCATAAACCGCCTCACCTCCTCTTTCACCTGCTCTACCACAACGTCCGGTCCCACAATCTTTACACCATCTCCCAATGCCATAACCCACGCAAGAAACTGTCTGCTGACCGCAACCTTTACCTTTGCAATAAAGTGCTGCTCGTCGGTTCTTTTTAGAATCATATCTTTTCCAAATCGGTCAATCATCACGCCAGCCAGCCGATTTTCACATTCCAGCTTCACCGTCTGTTCCTCCCCGCCGTACATTCCAAACATTTTCTTGGCGTATACTGCCATATCAAACTGGTAAAACGTCTTCCTGCCCTCCCGAATGCCAAATGTTATCTCAATGCGGATCATTTTATCCACCCGAAAATGTTTGATTTTATGCTGCATATTGTCAAATGCAATCAGATAATAATTTTCATCGGTCCACGACAGCGCCCACGGACTGACTTCGTAATAAGCGCCGCCTTTGCGCAATTCCATCTCTTTGTATATATTCCATTGAAAATACTGAAATCTAATCCTGCGATTTTGCGCGATAGCCGCATGTATTTTATCCACATTGTAATAGATGCTCTCATTCATCGTCTTAATGCGCTCCGCCACATAGACCTGCCTCTGAAGCTGCGCAGCCTCATACATACTCGCAAACCCCTCGATCTTTTTAATCAATTCATTTGTCTTTTTGGCAGTGATAAACTTAGCTGCCTGCACCGAATCTACAAGAAGCTTTAACTCCGCCAGCTCAAACGGACGTTTCCCCACATAATAATAAAATGTTCTGTCCTCTTTGACGCCGATAATATCCAGACCGTATTGGCGCAGGCTCTCGATATCGCTGTACACACTTTTGCGCTCCGCGGCAACGCCGTATTGTTCCAGCTCCGCGATTATATCTGTCATCGTAATGCTATGCGTCTCGTCAGTCTTTTCCATCATGATCTTTATAAGATACAAAATCTTTAACTTTTGATTGGATGCTTTTGCCAATTGAACTCCTCCCCATTGTAGCTTTGTGCAAATCATCCCCTATTACTAAACATGATGAATCGACCCACGCACTGCTTCCGCTTTCCTATAAAGCTTTCACTCCTGACAGCCAAATTGAAGCATATCTTTTGCACAAATATTTCCTTCCCGTTTCACTCCTGCCGATCTAATTGTAACATACTTTTGTAAACAAGTGTTTTATTGTTCATACTCATGGTTCACGCAAACTTGTTTAAAAACCTTGCTTCTGGATTCATTTTACCATATGCGCTGTCCCATAAAACGGATTTTAAATAAGAACGTATGTACATTCACATAAATCTGTTTCCCATTCAGAAATCTAATATAGAAAACAAAGAGATCTGCAAAAAATTGCAATAACGCCAACAGGGTTGTCGCGTGATAGAAAACATAGCTCTTTGCACCGCAACAACCCTGCTTACCTTAATTTGCATATAAATTGCCAACGATAGGATTCATCCGCCTTTCACTCACAACCTTTGTCTGCATTCTTTTGCACATGTAGGCGGCTACTTCCCTCGCATTTCCCTGACCCCAAAAAACACTCCCACCGTTTTACACAAGACTCATGATACATCACTCTTTCATTTCCCCGCTGCCTTCTGCGCGTCACAGCTATATTCCAGCGGCTGCCCATATGTCTGCTCATAGATTTGTTTCCAGACCTCGAAATTTTTCTGCCGCATCATCTCTGCATTTTCTCCTTTCGACTTCGCCGGGTCAGGATAAATCGGCTCGCTGACATGAATCGTGTATTCCTGGACATAGAAGCCGTCTGTGCCCAAAATATCACTGTCCTCCATCGTGATAAAGCACGGCAGCACCGGCACGCGGTTTTGTGCCGCAAAGGTGAAAGCGCCTTTCTTAAGAGGCTTTGGCTTGCGGTAATTCCACCACATACTCTGCTCCGGGTAAACAAGCACAAAATTTCCGCTCTTTAGCAGCGTGTCGACCGCCTCGATGAACTTGCGCATGGTCTTTGGATTGGCGCTCAGCGGCAGCGTATTGCAGTTGCGCATAAGCATACCGTAAAACCCTGGAAAATTCGTATAATTTCCCTCGCGAATTACGCGGTAAAAGCCGCGCTTCGGATGGTCGGCTGCCTCATATACCATCTGAATGGCAAAACTGTCAAATGCATTGAAATGATTGCAGGTTATGATCGCCCCCGAATCCAGGTTTTTAAAATGCTCGATGCCGATGATTTCCTTGACAATCATCTGCCTGGTCTCGAGAATATTATTTAAAAAGCGGCGCGCCATGGTGTAGGCAAACCTTTTCTTAATCTTGCTGCTGGCTTTCTTGCGCAGATAATCGATATCCTCCGGCTGCAGCTCCTTTGTCGGCGGGTCTTCCTCTACGTCCTCGTCAAACCGCCCCTCGCGCTCGTACTGCGCGATCTTCTCTAACACCAGAAGGCGGTCTTTTGCCTTTAATTTTCCGGCCTTTAACATGTTATAATAATTATTTTCCTTGTTGGTCTCCGCAACGGCTGTGGCTAACAGGCGATCGCAGGAGTCGGCGTCCTCCCGGCGCTCCTCATCGGTATATTCTGCCAGCTCCCGGCGCAGCGCGTCATAAACTTTCGTGTCTTTTGCGTACTCCCAAAAATAATCGCCAAAACGACAGTCCTCATAATGCCAGGGCTTTGACACCATAATATAATGAAAAATGCAGATCTCTTCCTCAGAGCAGGGGATCTCGCCAAATACCTCGGTGTTCCATTTTTGCCCGACCCACAAAACCTTATCCTTGCAGATCAGATTCAGATAATCTTCATCCTGCGTCACCACAAAGTCATACATATGCAAAAGCTGCACAAATTTGTCTAACACCTGATTCTTGCGGAACTGTTCACAGTTGATCAGCAGTACGCCGGCATTAAAAAAATGATGGCGGTCAATCCCCAAAACCCGCTCTACATACGTACCGTACTCATCGACCTGCACCATCGCCTGCTCGTTGGCCGCGCCTACATAATTGTCCCCCAGGTCGTGCATATAAAGCTCGGAGATATCCCCCTTTACAATCGTGTCACTGTCGATGTAGACCGCCTTATCATAATCGGGAAACATTTCCGCTATGAACAGACGAAAATATGTGGTGTGGGAATAGTAGTCGCGAATCGGCAGCTTGTCGCGTATGGAATAGAGATAATCACCCACATCATCAAACTGCACGGTAAAATCATCGTCCGCCAAGGCGAGCACCATCTCTTTCATCTGCTCGCTGATATCCGTATTTAGAATGTGAATCACATATTGGTAGTCCCGGTTTGCATTTTTCATCATGGACGTCATAGAGACAATCGTGTATTTTACAAAATTGTCATCACAAGCATAAAAAATTTGAATGACTTCCTTATTATTCATTGCTAATCTCCTTCTGTCGACACTCTTATTTGTTTACAGCATAGACTCATTATAAAAACTCATCTCTCACCCTCACTCCGTTGGCGCTCGTACTGCTTTTTCAAATAAATATAATCATAT
The DNA here is from genome assembly GCA_910584215.1 of uncultured Roseburia sp. Lineage (GTDB taxonomy): Bacteria > Bacillota > Clostridia > Lachnospirales > Lachnospiraceae > Roseburia. The sequence continues at coordinate 10,972 of CAJTYI010000014.1, forward strand.
AATATATCATCGAACACATAGTAGCGAAAAACGCGGTGCACGTCGCTGACCTGCCATTGCTTGATATTTGCCGTGTGTGGATAAGGCAGGTAAAAAAGGCGTCTCGAAAAATGGCGCACCACCGTGTGTCTGTGCAAAAACTTCTGATCGTTGAATTTTTGAGGCAGCATCCTCTTTGCCGTTGTACTGCGGATGAGCGCACTCTGATCGGCAAAAGTGAGTTTCCTCTCCTGAATCAGCCGTCTTGCTTTCTTTAGCAGTCCTGTCTCTTTGACCTTTTTCATATTAAACAGCAAAACACCGGCATTGATATAGTTTGGGTTGATCAAATATTTGCCGTAATGGTCCCGCGCCGCAGCATACTCGTAATCAGTGATATCCGTATCATAAAGCAGCGCGATATCCCGGTTAAACAGCAAGTCTACGTCAAGATAGAGCAGCTTATCCGGTATCCCCTCCACCAGATCGGCGAAAAGCCGGATCAGCGTATAGGGGGAACAGTAGGCGGATTCGTTGGGACAACCTGCAAATTCACGCTCATAGAGCGCTGTGACATCCACTTTGATTACTTTACTTTCCTGATGATATGTTGTTATCAATTCTTGCAAAAAAGCAATCTGTCCGTCTGAAATGGGCTTATATTCCGGCTTTATCCTCGTCAGCTCCATCGTAAAAACAAAAATCTGAAACGGTTCCCTGATGGCACTCCGTTTGCAAATGGAGAGCAGGCAAGTCAAAATGCCGTCAAACACCCCCTCATTTCCCGCGAATAATAAATTTATCATCTCTCTCTTTCTCTTTCATCTGATTCCTTGACACCGTTCTCCTGTCTTCCGGCGCCTTTTATCTGACATCGCTCTTCTTAATTTTCTCATATCGAATCACTGTCACACTATTATTTGCGGCGCGTTCCCGCATCTTCTCATAAATCCGATCCCGCAGGATCTTTTTCTCCTCTTTTGCGGAGCATCTCCCGCCGCTCCAAAACGGACCGTCGAGATAGGTGACAATCTTTGGCCTCTTGGAAAACCGCCGTTTCTGATAAGTATTGGTCAGACAAAAAGCTGGCAGGTTCTGACTGACAGGGTAGCGGAACGATAAATCCTCAAACGGTCGGATATCTGTATAAAACGGCCAGATATGCGCCTCCGGGTAGATCATCACACAATCACCCTGCTCGGCCCGAAGCTTGACGGCTTTCATAAAGTTTCTCGCCGCCACGGCGTCATCCGGCAGCGGCAGTGCCCCGAGAGCAGGCGTGATTTTTCCCAAAAACGGCATGGAGACATTGTTGGGATGTACGATCACAGACACGCGTTTTGGCCTGTTCACCAGTGTCGGTATCAGAGCGTCCGCCAAAAAGTGAGTATGGTTTCCATACATAAAATATCCGGTTGCCTTCGCCTCCCTCAATACCTCTTTATTCACGATTTTATGGTGAAAATGCAGCTTCATATAACACCACGCCAGCGGTATGGCGATAATGCGATACCAAAAGATATGACTGGCTTTTCCGAAAAAATCATCGCGGATATAGCGGTAGGAGGCGTCTATTTTCTTTGCCTCAATATGATCTCCCGCGAATTCATCGTGAAGTTCATCCTCATAATAAATGATATGCGGCTGCTTGCTCATAGTCGTCCTTTTCCACTTATATAGTGATTGCGACAGGAAGAATACGCTTTTTCCCATAGCAAAATAAGTTCTGTTTCTGTACTTATCTTAACATAATTGTGCGCCAAAATTACCTTAACATTTCCATAAACTTATGCTTCCTAAGTACTTACCTTTCCATTCTCTTTTGATTCCCTGTTCACTAGCTACTCCATTTACTTATGCTTCGCGGTACACTTACTTTCTTTGCCCACCTAGTGTACTGACCAGTTTGCTTCCAACGCTTTTGCGGACCCTGCTTTTGGCTTTATAATGGCACTGCCGTCATTCGGTCTTATCCCTCCGCCCAGACTGCGTGAGCAGACGACGATGGAATGTGCCGAAAAGTGTATCGCAGAGTCTTGCCATCTGCGAAATGTCCTTTTTCATCCCTTCCTCAAACCAATCCTCGATAATTTGGTTCACTCCGCCCTCATAGGCGATAATCTGATAATACTTCTCGTCTGAATCCGCCTGAAATATTTCGTGCAGCGCCGGCAAAAAAATCTTTCTGGCCTCCTGCCTTGCCCTGGCCTTGATAAACATCTCGATTGTCTCGCGGTTCTCATACATAAACAGAAACAAATCATAGTACCACTGATAGGTATCCTTAAGATATCTGCCATCCAGCATAGCGGCCGTTAAATCCTCTCCCATACTCCTGCACATATCAATCAAAATATCCTCTTTGGTACGGTAATTTCGGTAAAAAGACTGGCGCGAAACACCCGAACGCCTGACCAATTCCGTGACGGATATGGACTCAAACGGCTTTTCCCTCATAAGAGAGGTGAGCGCAGTCTGTAAACACTCCTTGGTCAGTTTATTGGCTTTCGTGCCAGAAAGGCGGTACACGCCCCGTTTTTTCATTAGTGATTGCAATACATTTTCCATTTCGATTCTTCCCGTAACCGCATCGCGCGGTTGTTACAGCTATGCCACTGTTACATTTGTAACATTTATATCATAAGTGTGCCCCACTGTCAATAAAAGTTCACCTTTCTTAATCATTTATTTCTCCATTTATTTCCAAAATCTTTCGCAAATCTTCAAGATTTTTAGAATTGTTTTATTCTGCAGACATGATTTTTCCACATTTTCATTGTATCATAGCAATATCAAATGAAGTTGCTGAGTTTCAAGTTTTTATAACTGGGGTTCAACCAGCTTCGACTAACAACAATCCTTTAACAGTTTGACTGTTAATGGTTTACATATATTTGTTACCCTTTTCGTTCAACTAATTTCTCAAAAAAGAGGATGCCCCGAAAGCATGAACATATCATCCTGCTTTCGGGGCATCCTCTTTTTTATTCATGGTCTAGACGCCCCACGCCCTATGGCGCGCTTTCATTTCTATGATTGCCTTGCGTCCTCTGTCACTGCAATCGCTCACATGCTGCGCGGCATCACCGGCTTTTATCTCGCATACGCCTCCGCTCTGTTATCCCGCATACGCCGTCTCCGTCACCGCAAACACTCTCACACCGTGCGGCGGCACCAAGGCTTCTATCATCGCCCCTTTCGCATCCGTTACCTCTTCCTCCCACAGCTCCCGCAGACAAAGGTCTTTTTTTTCGGCAAATCCTGGCAGTTCTGCCGCCGGCAGACTGACTTTCCTAAGCTCCCCGGATAGATTAAAAAATGCAACAGCGGTAAATTCTCCATCACTTCCGGTGTTTAGCCAGATCGCATACTTTTCGTTCCTCGCCAACTGTCTCCCCTGCCTTCCCTCGCCAAGCAGAGCCAGCAGCGCACGGTTTGTAAGAAGCCCGCGTGCAGCCTCATCCAGCTTCGTGAGTTCGGCTCCTATCATCAGCGGTGAGCGGAACATACACCAGAGTGTGAGCATCGTCTTTTGCTCGTCCACCGTAAAGTTACAGGTTCGCTCCCGCCCAAACCCTTTGCCCAGCACACCGAGCGGCAGCATATCACAATCGGGGTAGCACCCTGTTTTCACATGCTCCTGCCACTGTTCACAGCGCGCAAACATATCTTTTAAACAATTCCAGTCATCCCAGAAATCATCTGTCATGCGCCACATGTTGGCATATGCGCCATAGCGCCATGCCTGATCTAACTGCGCAGGACCCGGCGAAAGACTCAGCACGATCGGGCGTCCGCAGTTTTCAATCGCCTCATGCAGCATCCGCATCTCCTCCCACCCGGAAAATGCAAGCGGTGTGCCGCGGTAGAGCCAACTGTCGCAAATATCGTCGCATTTGATAAAATCGACGCCCCAGTCGGCGTACATCGCAACCAAGGCATCATAGTACTGCTGCCCCGCCGCATTATTTTTAACGCCGTACATATCTGGATTCCAGCCACAGATCGAGTACGGGTCCGCTGCCTCCATAGCACGCGCCGTGCCGCCGTAAATCGGCAGATTGGCATGTGCCGCTGCGCGTGGAATGCCGCGCATAATGTGAATCCCAAACTTCAGTCCCAGTCCATGTACATATTCTGCCAGATGCGCAAATCCACTGCCGTCCGCGGAGGACGGGAAACGGTTTGGCGCAGGCAAAAGCCGGCCGTAATCGTCCATACAAAGATCAGAAAAGGGCAGATACTGGTATTCGTCTCTCTTGCTGCCGGCATTTTTTACATACCATTGGATGTCCACCACAATATACTCCCAGCCATATGCCTTAAGATACTCTGCCATATAATCGGCGTTCGCTTTGATCTGCTGTTCCGTCACCGTCGTGTCATAATAATCATAACTGTTCCAGCCCATCGGCGGCGTCACAGCGAAATCATTTTTATTCATGCGCTACCTCCCACATAAAAAGCCATCGAGCTTTTTCCATCTACATCAGCGGTGCGAACAACCGCAAAAAACTGTTAAACCCACGGATCACCGCATATTTCTCCTGGCGGTACTTCTCCGTCACTTCCGTGCTCTCCGCAAAAATCGCTGCGAAGTCCGCCGCTATCCCGGCGAGCGCCTCCTCGCACTGATACAGCAAAACACCGTTCTCAAAATGGTGCCTGAGACTGCGAAAATCCATATTGATGGTTCCGACGGTGGCAATCTCGCCGTCGGCAAGCATCTGTTTTTGATGGATAAATCCGGGCGTATATTCATAGATACGCACACCGTGCTTTACCAGCATCCCATAATAGGAGCGCGTCATACGGTAAATGATTTTCTTATCGGGGATACCTGGCGTCACCAGACGCACATCCACGCCGCGCTCCGCCGCCATACACAGTTCCCGCATCATCTCATCGCTGATAATCAGATATGGCGTCGCACCGTAAAAATAATGCTTGGCATTTTTAATCAGATTTAAGTAGACATTTTCACCGACCGGCCTGCCGTTTAGAGGACTGTCCGCATACGGCTGCACATAGCCCCCGGCAAACTTCTCCTGCGTATGCTTTAAGTATCTGCCGTCATCGGTCTTTCCAGATTCTGTCGTATTCCACATCTCCAAAAACATCGTCGTTAGGCTGTTGACTGCCGCCCCCTCGATACGGATGCCGGTATCTTTCCATTTGCCGTACGGGCTTGTAATGTTAAAATACTCGTCGGCGAGATTGTAGCCGCCCGTATAGCCGACCCTGCCGTCAATCACGGTAATCTTGCGGTGATCGCGGTTGTTCATAAATATTTTAATCACAGGGATGGCCGGATTGAATACCTTACATTGGATGCCGAGCTGTTCCATCCGTTTGATAAAACCGAAATTAATAAATCCTATGCTCCCCACATCATCATAGAAAATCCGCACCTCCACGCCTTCCGACACTTTCTGCGCGAGTACGTTTAGCATCTGCCCAAAGGCGACTGCCTCCTGAATCGCGTGATATTCGAGGAAAATAAATTCTTTTGCGTGCTTAAAGTCCTCAATCTGCGCGGCAAGTCCCTCCGCCGCGTCGGCGTAATAGGTCACCTTCGTATTATCGTAAACCGGATACCCCTCCTGGTCCGACAGATAGCGGAACTGATTGGCAATGCCCCAATCCATCTGTTCTAACTCCGAGACAATACCGACATTTTGTTTTAAATAGCGCCCCAGATTATGGTGTATCTCCTCGAAATGTGCGCGCGTCTTTGCCGTTGCGTTTTTGTGTCCCAGCATCAGGTAGATGCACACCCCTAGTACCGGAAAAACCAGAATCAGAATAATCCATGGCATCTTAAACGCCGCGTTGCTGTCACCGTTGTAGATGCCTAGCACGACAAAAAAAGCCAAAATACTGCTGCAAAGAGAAATCCACACGGAATAGCTGCTGAACCAGACAAACAGTATGGCAATCCAGCCCACTTGCACCATAAACGCCAACAGCACAAACATCAGACGCCCCACACTGTTTTTTACATTCCCTTTTTGTTCTACACGCATCATCATTATTTCCTCATTTCGTATGTCACAATTTTCGGCAAGACCTTATCATCACTTGGAACTTTATTTGTTATCTCAAGAATAATGCATGTAGATTATATCACATTCCTATCCGCTTCACAAATAGAATCGCACCATTTAAGCTTGCTCTGGCGCCATACGATGCGGCTTCTGCTTATCATTATCCGGCGCTGCATCACGAAATTGCGGCACGCAGCTTATTGACTGCCACGCGAAAATTGTTACAATAGAATTTAGAATAGAGACAGGAGCGTTATACCTTAAATGTATCTAGCAAATTTTCAACGATAGAGGAGGATATTTTACATGGAAATCAGTATCAAGAGAGACGGTCTCACCTTAAAGGGCGACCTGATGAAACCCGCTTCTGTAGAAAAATGCCCAATCGCCATTATTTTTCACGGTTTGATGTCCAACCGCGGCGCTTTACGCCGCAACATGTTTTCGGAAATTGCCGATCACCTGGTTGAAAAGGGCATCGCCGTAGTCAAGTTCGACTTTGACGGACACGGCGAAAGTGACGGGGATTTTTCGGATATGACCGTTTACAGCGAAATCCTTGACGCGGCAAAAATAATAGACTATGTGCGCGGGCTGGACTTTGTAACGGAGATCTATATTGTCGGCCATTCGCAGGGCGCGCTGGTTGGCGGTATGATGGCCGGCTATTACAGGGAATATATCAAAAAACTTGTCATGCTTGCTCCCGCCGCTACGATAAAAGATGATGCCTTAAAAGGCTCTTGCTTCGGTATAACCTATGACACCTTCCAGGTACCGGAACATATAACCATGACAAACGAAGATCAGGAAACTTTTCATCTTGGCAGTCTCTATTTTAGAATCGCGCGCACACTTCCAGTTTATGAGACAACCGCAATGTTTCAAGGGAAAACACTGATTATACACGGTACGGCCGATGAAGCGGTGGGTGTGACGGGCGCGAAACGTTATGCCGAATATATGGAGCAGGTAACGCTCAACATCATTGAGGGGGAAACACACGGCTTAGATACCTTTTCCCTTGACACGGTAATCCACGACACCGTTGCATTTCTTACCGAGTAGCCGCACAAACACACCATTGCATATCAAAAAAGCAGCCTGTCGATTCTTACCCCCATAATAGTATGCTGCCAGGGAATACCTCCATATCCCCTGGCAGCATTTTATTGCTTATCTGACATGCAACTGATACGGTTACTTTTTAATCTGCACCTTCTTGCCCTGTCCTTTACTCTTTAAAAGAGTTTTGTAATCTTTGAGCTTGTTCTTCGGCACTTTGATCGTTGCTTTCGCGTTAATGCCTTTCAGTGCATTCTTGCCGACTTTTTTGAGCTTTTTAGACTTAATCGTAAGCTTTGTAAGCTCTTTGTCGCCGCTAAATGCCTGTTTGCCGATCTCTGTTAAACCGGTTCCGGTCGTCACAGTCTTTAATGCTTTACAGTTTGCAAACGCATTGTCACCGATCTTTTGCACACTGTTTGGTAAAGTGATACTCTTTAGCGCCTTATCGCCCTTGAACGCGTTCGCTCCGATCGTCTTACACTTGCTGCCAGCCTTAAATATTACCTTGTTTAGCTTGGTACAGCCTGCAAATGCATTTTTGCCAATAGACTTTATATTCTTACTGATCGTAACTTTCGTCAGTTTGGTACATTTATCAAACGCTCTGTCACCAATTGAAGTCACATTATAAGTGATGCCGCCTACTTTCACCTTATCCGGAATTGTCACGTTGGTAGCCTTGGTCTTGTTGGCCGGTCCTGCATAAGCAACCTCTTTGCCCTGTGAAGTCACCTTGTACTTATTGTTTCCACTCGGAAGCACTGTACCTTTTTTCGGGCCTGACGGAGCCTGAGAATCTCCGCCTGTCTGGCTGCTTCCCGGTGTCTGTGTATCACCCGGTTTCTGCGTATCGCCTGGGTTCTGGCTGCCTCCCGGTGTCTGTGTGTCACCCGGTTTCTCGCTGCTTCCCGGTGTCTCACTGCTTCCTGGTGTCTGCGTGTCGTCTGGCTTCTCGCTGCTTCCTGGTTGCTGTGAATCGCCTGGTTTTTGCGTATCGCCTGGCTTCTCGCTGCTTCCCGGTGTCTGTGTGTCGCCTGGTTTCTCACTGCTTCCCGGTTGCTGTGTGTCGCCCGGTTTTTGCGTGTCACCTGGTTTCTCACTGCTTCCCGGTGTCTGTGTGTCACCCGGTTTCTCGCTGCTTCCCGGTGTCTCTGAATCCTCATCGCCATCACCTGCGTCCGGCGAGCGCTCTCCAAGAACTGCCGCATTTAATACAAGGGTACCGTTTACTTTTCCTCCGGTTTTCGCAATCAGCCTCTCCTCACTGCCCACCGGAATGGCGTCTGCCACCTGCGATGCTGGCACCTGATTAAAGTAGAGGATGTGCTTATCTTTTACCTTCTTCTCGTTGGCGTCACGGTTTAATACCAGCACTACCACCTCAGAACCTTCATCATATGCGGGAACCGTCAAATATGCTTTGTTGTCTCTGATCTCTACGGAAGTTCCCTCACTGTTTTCTGTTGTAGCTTCGTCCGTACCGATTCTGGTGACAAGGAATACTTTGATCGTATCTTTGGTCTTATCAAAATCTGCTGGAATATCCATGCCGATCGCCACCGTATTTTCTCCGGTCCGCAGAGCCTCGCCATACATCTGTCTCGCGCTCACTGCTTTGACGGAACCGTTTTCGTCGAATATCTCGGTGATGAAAGTAACCTCATCTTTATAGAAGAAGTTCCTGTTTACTTTGATCTCTACAATTCTGCCTTTTTCTTCATCGATACCGATGCTGTCTACCGCAAAAATATCGGAAGAGACGATCGAGAATTTAGCGCTGGCGTACTGACCCGACTTCTTGGCAATTGCCCGCACATAGACATCCTGCGCATCGGCCATCGCATCCACGGTAATCAAACCTTCTCCATTAATCGTGATCTTATCCGAATCCAGCGGATACTGATTCTGTGCGTCGTAAAGTTTGTACTCAAAACTTGCGCCGTCCGGATTCTTCATCTCCAGACCGTTCCACAATAACGTGGAGCTCGCCTGAACATTATTTCCCGCAAATACGGACTGCACATCGGTAGCAACCGTGATTTCGGTCGGCACCGGTGATAACAGGCGAAGGTTATCGTATGCCGTTCCGTTATTAAAGTGGACACAATCTAACGCCCTGTCGTTTCTCTGGTTTACATCTTTGAGAATCTTTCTCTTTGACAGGTCAATGTCTCCGTTCTCATCATAGAAATCGAAAATGATATGTGCATAAGACCCCTGCTTGCGGATCAGCGTCATATGATACCAATCCTCCGTTGTCACCTCGCCGTCGGCGCTGTAGGAAGTATAATTGTCGCCGCTCGTCTGTATGGAAAGTTTGCCATTGTGGTAAACCACACAGGTATTCAATTTGCCGTTCTTTAAATCACGCGGATCGAATCCTGCTCCTTCCTTGGTAAAGCGGATATCCATCTCAATTACCACATCGCTGTTTGTGTTGGCAATCGATCCGGTGTTTTTACCTCCCCCGTCAGTCACAAGATAACCGCTTGTTCCATCCGGCGCTCCTGCGATAAACTCAACTCCCGACTCGCCTGCCTTTTCGCAGTTGTCCGCAAACAATAAACTGTCCTTTGTTCCCTCTTCCCCTGCTTCGAGAGCATCGCTGGCTTTCACATGTATGCTCAGAGAACCTTTGATAATATCCTGCGTATCAGCCGCACGTATAGTGATATCCTGCGTGATCGCTTTCTCGTCCACGGTGAGCACACCGTCCGCCACCGTAATCCACTTCAAATCATCGCCAAGTCTGCGCATATTGTCGGCGTCGCAAACATACCAGATCAGATCTCCTGCCTCCAGGCTCACTGGCTGGCCCTCTTTTGTCGCGGCAGCCGTAATCGTCAGCGGTTCATCGGAAGCCACGACTGTCCTGTCTGCTGTGAGGGTCAATGAGTCAAATTTGACAGCACCCAGATCCACTCCTGTAACCTCAAGCGTCTTAGAATCCGAAACGCCTGTGGCCGTCACCGTGGCCTTAACCGTAATTGTCTGGCTCTGTGCGCCAATACCAACGTTTAATAATCCCGCCGCGTCGATGGTAATATTTTCGTCATTTAAGAGAGTTTCTCCCGTTGCGTCATAAACTCCCCAGGTGACGGCTGGATTACTCACCACCGCACCGTCCTTCGACGCACTGTAACTGTACTGCAGTGTGTTTCCAGCCTGCAGCGTCGTCGCGTTATCCTGCGCCGTAACGCTGATAGCATCCGCTACAATGCGTGTAATCTTTGCGTTGTCGACACTGGTTCCTTTTAAGATTCTCCAATGGGCTGCGCCGTCTGCATTGCCCAGTGACATATTTCGCTGGTTGACATTGTTCTGCTCTACTTTTAATGTTTTACTGCCGTCCGCATTCCACTGGTAAACCCTCATGCGGTTGTCATTGGACGCGCTGTAACGGCCGATAAACTCAATATGGTACCATGCGCCTTCTTCCAGTGCAAAATATTTTGTGAATGAACTGCTGCCGGTCTGTATCGAAAACTGATCCTTATTTCTTACAAATGATGTTCCCAGCTTTCCGTCGTCCAAACTCATGACACGGACACCGCCGCCCTCCTGATCGAAGCGAACATCAATCTCCCACATCAGGTCTGCTTTGGAATTGGCTTCCAGTCCCGGTATATTGCCCTTACCCTTGGTCTCGTTAAAATCTACATTTTTCCAATATTTTGTTTTATCCCAGGAGTTGTCTTCGCTTAAAGTAATGCCTTCGAGTCCCGGGTCATCATTACAATCACTGTAGGCTGCCACCTCGTCCGCCGCGAGTTCGTCCGCTCTCGCGTTCTCGTCCAAGATGATGACCTCATCAGAGGCAGCGGCCGCAGCGCCGATTGTAACTTCGTATAACTTATTTACCTCGTCCAGATTGGTCGATACGTTTGGTATCATACCAATGACCGTCGGAAGTTCTGCGAGCAGCGTCGTTCCACTGCTGTTCGGCGTAACACCAAAGTTTGTCAGTGAACTTGCTCCGTTGGTAAATACGTTGGTGGATATATTGGCAAGCTCAATCGTCGTATCGCCGGATACCACCCGCATCCACGGAAGTTTACCGCCCACGTTGGGGTCCGCCAGATATTCGGGCAGATCGCCTTCCGTATAGAACGTACAGGTTACGTCCAGTCCGGCAGCCTTAAGCGCCTCAACGATCGGTCCAACCTCACCCACAACGCCGGTCTGGGAGTCTGGTTTGTAAGCTCTGTCGGTAAATGTCACCGGTGTGCCGTTGACCGTCACTTCATAATAATCGGTCTTGTCCTCGCTCGCCGCATATACATTGCCGCCCTCTTCGCTGAAATCTGCGGTAAATACGCCGCCAAGTGACTTTAATGCCGGAGCGCCTTCTTCATAGATCACGTCATCGATCGGCCCCTGTCCGTATGCCTGCGGAGCTTTCGTCGTAAGACCGCCCTCCGTCGCAAACTCTTTGGACTCAAAGTTCATGGATACCGGCTGTAAGCCTTCCGCGCTTGCGGTCAGCGTAAACGCACCCGCCTCACGGGTAGACTGTAAAAATACACGGTTGACGCCGCACTCTGCAAATACATAATCTTTGTGATTTACGATACGCTCACCGATACCACTGTTGTATCCGCCAATAAATGTCGCTTTGGCCGGGTCACTTACGGTGAAAGTGATTTTGCTCTCATCAATCAGACAGATATTGCCGTTTTCGTCGATCATCTCGACATCGACATACATCAAATCCGCGCCGTCTGCCAAAAATCCATCCGGCCCCGTCATCGGTTTTAAGCGAACGGTCGCCTTCGTGCCCGAAGTTACAACCTCATCCTCCGCTACGACCTCGTCTCTGTCATTGTATGCTTTCGCACTAACCTTTCCGCTCTGTGTCACATCAATCTTTGGGAACGCATAGATGAAATTGTCGTCCGGCATGGTGTCCGTTCCCACCAACTGATCGTTCACATAAAGCTCCACTTTTGCAATATTGGCAGAGCCAATGACATACACGGTCTTATTCGTCGGATCGCGCTGCAGCCACGTGCCGTTGCCTTCGTAAAACGTTCCGTTAAACGTCTTATCTTCGTACCAGTAATTGCCGTTTTCCCTGTCATCTTTAATATAGGAAGGATAATTCCAGTGTCCGACGATATTGATTTTCGCCTCTTTGGACTGCATGGCCTGTATCGCGTAGAACGATTCTTTCTTGACACGAATCGGGTCCACGCGCCCGGAGGTACGTGCATTTTCTGTACCGCAGTTGCGGACATGCATGTTGGAATCGGACCATACCATCATCGCTGCGCCGGAGTACTGGTTCTTGCCGGTACCGCCCACACGGTTATTATAGAAGTATGAGTAACAGTCACCGCTGCCCGCCATAGAACGTATAAAATCTTCCTGGGTCTGGTCCCAGATATCATAACCGTCAGTCTTAGTGCCGCCGGGTCCCAGCCACTTGTTGACATAATCGTAATCATCCGGGGTGTAATCATCCCACACGCGCCGCGGAGACTCATTTCTGTGGTACTCCGTCTCAATGATCGGCATATATTTGTTGAGTGTTTTCATTGACTCATAAGCGGCGTCACCGTTGCGGTAAATCATGGTGCCAACCCACTCTGCCTCTTTGACCTGATCAACCGTGTTGATCGTGCGGCATCCCATAAAGCGGTCACCGGAAGGGTCGAGCGCTTTTCTAAGATCAGTCATCTGCCTCATATGATCCGCCGTGATCTGATTATTGCCCGCCTCCCAGAAAAGAATCGAGGGGCTGTTTCTGAAATAAATGATGACATCGCGCATCGTCTCCAGACGCTGATCCCACGCTCTGCCCGAAGCATCAGCCTCCTTGTCGCCTGCCGGACAGATGGAAACGACACCGTATTTATCGCCGGCACGGATATCAACCGGGTTCGGCGCGATATGCATCCAACGAATCATATTGGCATTGGACTCTTTGACGAGCTTCATGTCGATATCGGATAGCCAGTCGTTGGCAACACCGATCGCTGCCCACTCGTTGGTGGAACGCTGTGCATATCCGGCCAGATAAGTGGACACGCCATTGATCATAAGTCCTTTATCTTTATCATAAGTAACTTCACGGAAACCGGTCGTGATCTTTTGCACATCAATTACCGTATCGCCCTGTTTTAACACGGTATAGACATCATAGAGGTTCGGCGCTACGTCGCTCCAAAATTTTAATCCCTCTACATTCTGCGTCGCCGTAATGGTGGTGACATCTACCGTACTGATATCCACGGTACCTGTCTCCTGACCCGCTCCGTTTTCATCATATGCCGTTTCGGGCACCATCGTCAAAAACTGGTCCTTCTCGGTATCGGCTGCGGCCGCAACGCTCTGTGTTTTCTGAAAGCTTGCTGCCACTTTCCCCTCGCTGTCAACGACATTGACTTCCAGCGTAATATCCTCGGCGCCTGCTGTCTCGTTTCTAATCTCCGCTTCTACTGTAATATCTGCGGAACTCGCACGGAAATCAAAATTGTCCGCATGAATATAATTTCCTCTTGTCTTTAAGTTGTTGTAGAGAGGCAGCGTCTGATAAATCTTATTCTTTGCATAAAGACGTACATTGCCTGTCAGACCTCCCTGCACCTCATTGAAATCCTTGGTATTCCACTGATATCCCACACCGGAAAGATCTCCCGGCTCATGCCCGGCAATCGTCTCCTGCGTGTTGAAGGATGAACCTCGCGCGGAAGCATTGTCCGTGGCTACCGCAATCAGGTTTTCCTCGCCCGCTTTTATGTAATCCGTAATGTCAAAGCCGACTGCAGCGACACCCGCCTCATAATATCCGACCATCGTTCCGTTTACATACACATAGATCGACTGGCGGAACGCTTCAAATTCCAGGAAAAACTTCTTTCCCGCGTCTGTCTCCGGAACCGTAATGTTTTTGCGGTAAAACATAAATCCCCGGTACAGACTCAGCTCTCCGGCGTCCACTCCGACGCCGTCAAAGGAATCCTCGGCGTTGACGGCATGTGGGATACTCACGGTAGCCCAGTCGGAATCGTCATACCCGACTTCATAGAACTGCTTGCCGTCTTTGGCCACACCCTCCTTGGCCGCCGCCAGCGGAAAGATCTTATCATCCACTGCGCGTTTATATTTCCAGTCTATGTTCATGTTGTAAGTGACTGCCGGCGATTCCGGTTCTACATATACATCGGAAACTTCACCGTCATTCGATATGGTTCCGTTCTCCTCCGCCATAACCACTGTAGAGCCAATCGGCGACAACACTTGCAGTATCATTGTCAATGCTACTACTAATGTCAGCGCTCTTCGTTTTAGCTTTCTCATCTTAAACCTCCTTTAACTATTCCCTCTCGCTCTTCCCCTTTGATACCGCGGACACTTTCTGCCATCCTGCTGCCCGCTTCACTTCCCCTCCCTTCATAAAATGATAAATTATGATCAAATTATAGCCTGTTTTCCATCAAAAGAACATTACCAAAGTTGCTGTTTATATTGCAAAACTTGCTATATTTCTATGGTTCCATAGTACTGTCTATAGTATAATTAACTATATTTAAGGCATTCTCTCCTTATTTCTTTATGTGAAATGACGTATTGAGCAAACTTTATATTTTTTGTCAATATGCATTTTAAACAAACCGTAATATTTTGACAAAACAGTAAAATATTGACATTCATGTAAAAACATTAAATAATTATGAAATTTTATCAAAAAATGCAGACAAATAGGGAAGTTTGTACTATAATGGAAATAACATGCATGTCTATTGACGCAGTGATAGCAGAACCGCAGCAGGACTAATTGCCAGATCTGTTGCACAGACTAAATTTGTACGGAGGTATATATTCATGAAAAACTGGAAAGACGTAAGCATCCGTGTTAAGGTTATGTTGCCAATCTGTCTGTTTATGTTAGTCGCAGTGGTATATTCCATCATCACCATACACGGTGTCAAAAGTATGCACAAAGATGCGCTGTCACTGGATTTGCAGGGAGCCGACGCCGCGGTAACGGCTGCCGTTGACAACATGATCGCAAGTCAGAAAGCGACGTACAACTATATCATCATTGCCGCTGTCATATGCATCGTAAGCGGGATTGCAATATTTTTCTTCTGTATCTGGAATATCGACAAGAAAGTGACCTGGCGTCTGCGCACGCACATCAAAAAGCTGGACGATATTATCAGCAGCATTGAAGCCGGGGAGGGCGATCTGTCCCTACGCCTTATGGTATTAAATAAGGACGAGATGGGGCGTCTCGCCGCTGATGTCAACCGCTTCATCGACATTTTGGAACAGGTCATGCGCAAAATCAATATTGATTCCGCATCCTTGAGCACCATCGTACAAAACGTCACCGAAAAGGCGAACAATTCCAACAACAGCGCCTGCGACGTATCCGCCGTGGCGCAGCAGTTGTCCGCGACGATGGAGGAAGTGGCAAGCACTGTGGCGAGCGTAGATTCCAACGCCTCCCATGTTATGACGGAGCTTGACAATTTACATAAAACAACCGACGCGATCCTCTCCTATGCCAATGAGATGAAAAGAAGGGCGGGTTCCTTAGAACAGTCGGCAATGGACAACAAAAATGAGACCACAACCATGATCGCCCCGATTATCGAGAAGATCAAACAGGCCGTGGAAAACAGCAAGGAAATTGAGCGCGTCAACGCGCTCACCGACGAAATCCTCTCCATTTCCAGCCAGACCAATCTCCTGGCGCTTAACGCCTCCATAGAGGCCGCACGGGCCGGAGACGCCGGCAAAGGATTTGCGGTCGTGGCCGAAGAGATCAGACAATTAGCTGATTCCAGCCGCGAGACAGCCAACAACATTCAGGACATCAACAGCATGGTTCTCGAATTGGTAAACGAATTGATTTCCAGCTCCAAAGAAATTACAGATTATATGGAAAAAACAATCCTGCCGGATTATGACAGCTTCGTATCCAGCGGCAAACAGTACAGCGACGACGCGGCGCATATCGACCGTGAGATGGTTCAATATGCGAAACAGTCGAATGAGATCACCGGTATGGTAACCGAGATCGCGACCGCAATCACCAACATCACCAAAGCGGTAGACGAAGGCGCCAGCGGCGTATCCAACGTAGCAGAAAGCATTCAGACACTGGTGTCCGAGATCACGGTAATCAACGCGGAGATGACGGAGAACAACGAGATCGCGGGAAGCCTTAAGGAAGAAGCAAATCGCTTCAAGTTATGATATAAATCGTTGTGATTTTTACCTGACACTCAAAAATAGGAGGAGACTACGCGTCTCCTCCTATTTTATATCCATGATTCAGCGGCCCGCTGCCGGCCCCCAGGTCAAGCATCGACGAGAGCGCGCCGGACACATACTGCTTCGCCCGCTCCACCGCCTGTTGCAGCGAAAATCCTTTGGCCAGGTTCGCCGCTATCGCGCTCGATAACGTGCAGCCTGTGCCGTGCGCATTGGGATTTTGGATGCGCTCTCCCCGAAACCAGCGGCATGCGCCATCGACATACAGCAGATCGTCGGCCGTATCTGTCTGATGCCCGCCTTTTACCAATACCGCACAGCGATATTTTTGAAACATCTTCTGTGCCGCCCGCACCATATCGTCCTCGCCCTGGATGGAAATACCGCTTAAAATCTCCGCCTCCGGAATATTGGGGGTGATCACCGCCGCGAGCGGAAGCAGTCTTTCCTCGTAGAGCAAGAGCGCCTCCTCCTCGAACAATCTGCGGCCGCTGCTCGATGCCATCACCGTATCCACCACAATATTGCGGGCATGGTATTGCTCCAATTTCTCCGCGATTTTGTCGATCAAACCGCCGGCAGCAACCATACCAATCTTGACCGCATCCGGGTAGATATCCGTAAACACCGCGGTAAGCTGTTGGTCCAAAAATTCCCGCGATACCTCCATAACTCCGGTAATCCCCACCGTATTCTGTGCAGTCAGCGCAGTGACTGCGCTCATCGCATAGACCCCGTTGCAGAGCATCGTCTTGATATCCGCCTGAATACCCGCACCGCCGCTGCAATCGCTTCCGGCGATCGTTAATGCCGTCCTCATATACTGCCCCTCCTGCCGCCCCATTTGCCGGCCTTTTCCTGAATCATTGCCTCTCCCTTTTGTACCGCAACGCCAGTTTGTCCAAAACCAGCAGTTCTCCCCCAAATGCGCCGGCTTCCTCGGCGTCATGCGTCACGATCACGGTTGTGCGGTTCCCCCTGTACTTTTTGATATAAGCAATGGCTTCTTCCTTGGTCGCCGCGTCCAGTTCTTTCAACGGTTCATCCATCAATAACAGCTTGCTCTCAGACATCAGCGCGCGCACGATCGCCACCCGCCGTTTCATGCCCCCGGAAAACGAGGACACTTTTTTATCCGACGCCTCATCAAGCCCCACCTCAAGCAAATGGCGGCCGATATCTGACTGATCACATCCGCTAAAATACCCTCTGCCGCAGCCCAGCCGCACATTGGTCTCCGCCGAAAAATCCTCACAAAGGCGGTTCTCCTGAAAGACCATGGAGATCTCTTTTCGTTCTATCCCCCGTATACGGCCGCGCTGGGGCTTCAACTGTCCGGTAAGAAGCTTTAAGAGCGTCGTTTTCCCGCAGCCGGAAGCGCCCATGACATTAAGAATTTCTCCCTCTCTCAGAAGGTATGAAAAATCGTCAAAAATCTTCCCGCTGCCCGCTGCCCGCTCTGCGGCTTTTCCCCCTATTTGATAAGCAAAATCTATGTGTACCAGCTCTATATCCATTTTTCCCTCTCATTTCACCTCGCGCGTGCACTAGCGTCCTCTGGCATGAGCCTTAGAAACGCTTTTCACGCCCTGTTCCAAATTCTGATACACACCGCGCAGCGTCACAACTGCTAACTTCTCGGTCCATACACTGATACACACCAGCACGAACGTCCACGCGAACAGTTCCGGTGTCGCGAGGTAAATCTTGGCGTTATAGATCATCTTACCGATGGAACCGTCGGGCACACCGATCACTTCCGCCGCAATGCCGGCTTTAAAGGCCATCCCAATCGAAATCTCAAACGCCGCAAACAGGTACGGCCTAAGCTGCGGCAGATACACGGCGAGCAGCTTTTGTGCCGGCCTCATGCCAAACAGCCGCGCCATCTCAAGAAGTTTTCCATCCATGCTGCGCAGCCCGTTCAAAAGATTTGAATACACGACCACAAGCACCATCAGAAAACTGATAAACGCGGAAAGGTTTTTCGCGCTCAGCCAGACAAGGCAGAGAATGATAAAGGACACCACAGGAGTTGCCTTCAGCACCGCCATATAAGGCCACAGCAGCACTTCCAGCACACGAAACCGTGCGGCGAGCACAGCCAGAAGCGTTCCGAAAAACAGTCCCAGAAAAAAACCACTCGCAATTCGAAGCAGCGAAAACCATATCGTGCGAAGCCATGCGCCGTCAGACAAGATATCGCCCAAAGCAGCAACTACCTCCAACGGCGACGCCAGCAGAATCTTTTGGTCGAGCGCCATCGCCGCCATCTGCCAGACCAAAAGAGCGGCGGCTACTGCCGCCGCTTTTTCCAAATACAGTTTGCGCTTTCTACAGTCCATAATAGAAGTCATCGGCAGGCAGTGTGCCGCCCACACTCGCCGGATTTTGATCATAGAGTACCTGCAGGAAGCCGCCAAGAGCCTCTTTCATCTCCTGACCGGCAAGAAATGTGATATTGCAGTTTGGCAGAGCTGCTTTGGCGATATCGGCTTTGACGATATCGAGCTCTTCCACCATACCAGACGCCTGTTCTACCTCACTGTTGACAAATGTAACCGACGCCTGGTATTCCTCCAAAAATGTGGAAACAAGCGCGGGATGCTCGCTGACAAAATCGGCACGCGCCACCAAAACGCCGGTAATCAGCGCACTTTCGGCTCCCAATGCCTCCCACTGTTCATTCATATTCAAAGCAACACGCAGATTTTCTATTTTTGACTGCGCCACAGTCACAAACGGCTGCGGCAGCATGGCAATCACTTCTTCGGTCCCGGAAGCCATCAATGACACCACCTCTGTCGGCTCCGATTTCCACTCGATCGAAACGTCCGCATCCGGGTCCAGCCCGTTCTGCTGCAAGAGATAGCGCAGCGCGTACTCCGGCGTTGCGCCCTGTCCGGTGGCATAGATTGTCTTTCCTTTCAAATCCCCAATTGCTCCGACCGAATCCCCGGTATCTACAATGTAGGTCACGCCCAGTGTGTTGACCGCCAAAACCTGCACCGCCCCCTCTGTTTTGTTGTAAAGTACGCTCGCAAGATTGCTCGGAACGGCAATCATATCGAGGTTTCCCTGTATCAATGCGGGGGTAAGCTCATCCGCCGCTGCCGCCAGCGTATAGTCGATCTCACATGCCGCCTCGTTCGCCGCGGCATCATGAAGAAGTTTTGCAAGTCCCATGGAAGTGGGTCCTTTTAAACCGCCCACGCGGATGACGGTATCGTCGGGCGCCGGCTCCTGCGTATCCGTAAACAGCTCTTCACGATCAGTCCGCTCCAGCGGATCAAGCGCAAGCATGTCGTCCGTCGTACTGCCTGACTCCGCAGACATATCGTCCGACTCTGCATTCTGCCTAACGCCGCATCCCGCCATCAGCGAGACACAGACTGCCACGCTCACCACAACTGCCCAAAACTTCTTCATATCCATTACCATGCCTTTCACCTTAATTAATATCTCTTTATGCTGATTTTATAAATAATGCCTGCTCTTCTTTCCTGCGCCTTGTCAACCCTGCGGACACTCTGCCGCCGGCCTTATTGTACAAAAGAATCTTCTCCGCAATAGCGGAAGCATCTCTGCCCTCCACCAGCCTTTGCAGATTGCTGCTCCCACAGTTAAAACAAAAGCTTGTCAGGGCATCAAACTGGTTTTGTGTGAGCTGAAACGCAATCAACCCGCACCGGACACACTCGTTGACACACGCGCCGTACTTTTTGAGGTCCTGCGCCAGCAGCGCCTTGGCCTCCTCCTTCGAGTTCAGCCGGTCTCCCTGTCTGACGCCTGCAGTATGGCCGTATCCGATCGTCCATACGCCCGCTGGGCAAAGATAAGCTTCCAGGCAGCACCCCTCGAACTTAGCTATCAGCTCAACGCCATTCATTGAAACGGACATTTCCACGTTTTCCGCCACATCTTGTTTATCCACAATCATCCTCCCACTCTCCTGCACATCCTGTCAATTGTTTTATGTGGCGTTTGCCCATTAAACATTTTAAAACAATACTGCTGCAAAATCAATGTGCAAATCATTTTTCTGCACTGCTTGTCCATACCTGTTCTCCTTTCGTTCGTTTGCTGTGTCTTTGGTACAAACAATATTCTACAGGTTTCAAACGGGCAGTTCAGCAAATTGGGACAAATGTAGCGCCATAAACGGACGAAAACGGGCGTGTATTTTTACCTTCCGGGCGTCTGATTGGACGGCGGGAGACAGGTCTGATCTTTACAGACATAGTAAGTGGTCCGATGATTCAAAACACGGTAATCTTTTGTGGGGTGTTTTAACAATGTGACGTCGGCATAGAGCGGCATCCGGCCAAGTCCCTCGTCAGTCGGCTCTGTTTCCCGTTCTTTTTGACTTCCCTGCTCTCCGCCCGCCAAGACAACCGTGATCTTCTGTGGTGGAAAATCGTAAAACAATTTTGCGATCAGAAACATGCTGTGCGCCGCAGGATATTGCCTGGCCTCTCCGGCGAGAAACGCGAGCTGTCCTTGGGCTGCCCTGGCGTATGTGTCCGATGGCAGCAGCTGTGACAGGCGCACGAGACAGTAAGCCATCACGGAGTTGCCGCTCGGCAGCGCACCGTCATAAGTCTCCTTCGGCCTCACAATAAGGCTGTCGTTTTTTGCTCCGCTCAGGAAATATCCTCTCCCGCTCTCGTCGCCAAACTGCCGCCCGGCTTCGTCGCAGATCATGGCGGCCCGCTTTAAATATGCAGAATCGAGCGTCGCCTCATAGAGTGAGATTTGCGCCGCCGCATAATAGGCATAATCATCCAGAAAGCCATTGACCGAGGGCGCATGTCCTCTGCAGCTCGCATAGAGGTTGTCGCCGTTTACAAGATGTTGTTCGATAAACCGCCCGGCCCGCTCTGCTGCCCGAAGATACGCGCACTCCTTTGTCACGCGGTAGAGCACCGATAATGCGCAGATCGTCAGAGCATTCCAGGAGGTGAGCACCTTATCGTCGAGGTGCAGCTTTGCGCGCTTTTTTCGGTAGTCATACAGGAGCTTCTTTTCTTTATCAAAAGCAGCCGATATCGCGCCGCCGTTTAACAGGTTTGGTATATTTTTCCCCTCGAAATTCCCCTGCTCTGTGATGCCAAAACAGGCGCAAAACGCAGCCCCGCGTTCCCGCCCCAGTATCTGCTTGATTTCCGCATGGCCCCAGACATAATATTTTCCTTCCTCGCCCTCGCTGTCGGCATCCTGGGCGGAAAAAAATTCTCCCTCTTCTCCGCACATTTCCCGCAAGAGATAGGATGCCGTCTGCCTTGCCGTATCCAAAAAAAGCTCTTCTCCCGACGCCTCATACGCCACCGCATACGCCAGAATCAACAGTGCGTTGTCATACAGCATTTTTTCAAAATGAGGCACGAGATAAGCCGCATCGGTCGAATACCTGGAAAAACCGGAACCGATCTGATCAAATATTCCGCCTCTGCGCATCTGAACCAGCGTCTTATACACCTGCTGCCATGCCGCGTCATCCTTTGAGAGCGCGGCAAAAAGTGTCAAAAAGATCAGATTGTGCGGCGTCGGAAATTTGGGCGCGCCTCCAAAACCACCGTTTTCCTCATCGAAACTTGCGGCAAACAGATCAGCAGCCTGCCTGGCCAGGCGGTCTTTCTCCCCGTCGGAGCGACTCTGCTCACGGCTTCCACCGATGTCGCCTTTCTCCTGCCCAGCCTCAAGCTGCGCGAGTATCATCTCGGCCGACTCTAGAAGCCCCTCCCTGTTCGTCTCCCATTTATCGGCAATGGCGAGCAGTAGCTCGCGAAAACCCATTCTGCCATAATGCGCCGCGGGCGGAAAATATGTTCCAGCAAAAAAAGGCTTTTGACCCGCGGTCATAAAGATGCTCATTGGCCAGCCCCCGTTCCCCGTAAAAGCCTGGCAGACTGCCATATAGACGCTGTCGACATCCGGCCTCTCCTCTCTGTCGACTTTGACCGACACAAAATACCGGTTGAGTATCTCTGCGATTTCTTCGTTTTCAAAACTCTCATGCGCCATGACATGACACCAGTGGCAGGTACTGTACCCGACACTCAAAAAGACCGGCTTATCTTCGCGCTCTGCCTTCTCAAATGCCTCCTTTCCCCACGGATACCACGCGACCGGATTGTCGGCGTGCTGTAACAGATAGGGGCTGCCCTGCCCCTTAAGATGATTGCTCATAGATCCTTTCCCTTCCTGCCGTCATGACGGCCCGACTATATTTTTTGTTTCCCGCGGCAGACACAGATCTATAGCTTCATATCACCGGCCGCGGGGTTATCGATCAGCTCTCCGTCCTCCGTAAAGCGGGAGCCGTGACAGGGACAATCCCAGGTGTGCTCTGCATCGTTCCACTTCAGCGCGCACCCCATGTGCGGACAGCGTTTCCCAGACGGCGTCAGAAGACTTGTGACAGCCTCAAACCCGTTACACAAAAGCTGAGGCTTCCATATACTCCTGGCCGGATCGAAGAGCCTGGCATACGGATTCTGCTGCCCCGTCACCAGATCGGTAAGAACCATGGCCGCTACCATGGAAGTAGTCATGCCCCATTTATTAAATCCGCTTGCCACATAACATTCGCTCATCTTGGAAGAATACGCACCGATATACGCCGCACCGTCGAGCGTCATGCAGTCCTGCGCTGCCCAGTGATACTTTTCCGTGGCATCGGGATAATAGCGCTCCGCAAATACTCGAAGCTCCCGCCAATTGCCTCCCTGTTTTCCCGTCCGATGGCCCCCGCCGCCGACAAGCAGCAAATCCCCATAGCTGCGAAACGACATACCTCCCATCACCGCATCCACATACATGCCGTCGACCGCACTTGCATGTTCCAGGGCGATGACATAGGAGCGGTGCTGATACATTTTTAGATAATACATACCATGTTTATTGTCCATGGGAAAATGTGTAGCGACAATCAGTTTTTCAAAAATAATCTCCCCGTTTTCTGTCTCCGCACGGTTTGGAGCGAGTTGTGTGACCTCCGTCTGCTCATAGATCTTTAAATTTTGCGCAATCTGCGCGGCGAACTTCAGTGGATGGAACTGCGCCTGATGTTCCAGGCAGACTGCCCCGACAGTCGGAAACGGAAGCTCCTCGGTCGGTACGATCTTAGGATTAAATCCGATTTTTGAGAGTGCTTCCGCTTCTGCTTCCAATATTTTGCTGTTGTCAAGCGAATAGACGCATGCCGTTTTTTCTTCAAAGTCACAGTCGATTGTCTGTGCCAGCTCTTTATATTTTTTGAGGGCCAGCTGGTTTGCCTCCAGATAAAGTCTTGCTTTTACCGGCCCTCCGCTTTTTAGGAGTTTGTGATAGATCAATCCGTGCTGGGATGTGATCTTGGCCGTGGTATTCTTTGTGATACCGGAACATATCGTTTTAGCTTCCGCCAAAACATAGTCCACCCCCCTCTCCTGTAAACAATGTGCGCACAGCAGACCAGCCATCCCCCCGCCTATAATCAGCACATCCGTCTTTACTCTGCCCTCCAGCGGTTCAAACCGCGGAAGCGTGGCGTCCGCCATCCAAATAGATTCCATAAATTACCACCTTTCCTGCGCTGTTATTTCATAATCTGCTCATTTCTCCCGCGGTTTATACATAAAACAGCCAGAGGCCCTCCGATACCTAAAACAGCGAACACTGCCTGCATCACGGAGATTGACTTGCAAGACATTTCTCTATAAGGTGTTAGGGCACCCATATGACAGCAGTGAGACGGATGAAAAACGATAAAAAACAGACAACTTGTATTATTAGGAAATGCAATATCGGAACATTGACGGAATACATCAGGCGGGAACAGGGATTATGCCAATTTTTTCACAATCAAGATGACGGCAGTATGGAACGCATGGCGCTTTTGTGGGAAATACTCGGGGAATGGAAATGCGTGCAGACACGGCGGGAAAAAATGGAACACTGCAGTTCTGAACAATTGACCTGCAAGATATATTTATATGGAAGCATGATAAAAGAACAGGATTTGCTGGCAAGACAGATCTTTTTGTGGCTGTTGTCACTGCTTCAGGAAACAAAACGATAGGAAACGGTCAATCATATTACGTCCCTATCTATCAGCGGCAAGCTTTAAAGAATCAATAAATGTATATATTCAGAGGGGGAAAACTGTCATATGGGACCAAACATTTTACCGTCAGGTCAATAATAACTGCATACAACGGCCGGTTTACCGCAACCGCTGTGAAAGATCTTAAAATCTCGTTTAAAAGAGATAAATTTCTTGTCATAAACAACAAAAAGGTTTACTATAAAGTTTACAGGCACAGGAAGCCAAAAGATAGGGATTTGGAAACGTCATACGAAACATGTATGGCGTCTTACGATCATACGAAAATAATGCATGGAAACGGAGATTATTTATGAATATAGTAGTATTGGCAGGCGGCTTAAGCGCCGAGCGTGATGTGTCGTTTAAGACAGGAGAAATGGTTGCAGGCGCACTGCGCGAAAACGGACATCGGGTGATCCTGCTTGATATGTTTATGGGTTATCATGACAGCGAGGAAGAGCTAAGCGACATTTTCTCCAAAAGCGAGGAAATCAGCGTCAAGGTCGAGGAGATCGCGGAGACGGCGCCTGACCTGGCAAAAGTGCGGGCGATGCGCAAGGATCAGTCTGCCAATGCGTTTGGGCCCAATGTCATTGCCATGTGCCGGCAGGCGGATATCGTGTTTATGGCGCTGCACGGTGAGAACGGCGAAAACGGCAAAGTCCAGGCGGCCTTTGATTTGTTCGGCATCCGCTATACGGGCAGCGGATACTTAAGCAGCGCCCTCGCCATGAATAAGGACATCGCAAAGCAATTTTTCATCAAAAACGATATCCCGACGCCGGCGGGCATTTCCCTCAAAAGGTCCGAGGCCGAAAAAAAACCGGCAGAGCTGGGCTTACATATGCCTTGCGTGGTAAAACCCTGCTGCGGCGGCTCAAGCATCGGCGTGTCGATCGTCAGAGACGAGAGCGCCTATCAGGCGGCTTTGGAGGAAGCATTTCGCTGGGAAGATGAGCTAATCATCGAGGAATACATCAGCGGGAGAGAGTTTTCCGTGGCCGTCATAGACGGGGAGGCGCTCCCGGTCATTGAAATGGCGCCATTGGAGGGATTTTATGACTACAAAAACAAATACAAAGCCGGAAGCACCGTAGAGACCTGCCCCGCCGACCTGCCGGAGGAGATTTCCGCAAAGCTGCGCGCATACGCGGTGCGGGCGGCAAAGGCGCTCGGGCTCACGACATATTCCCGCTGTGATTTTCTGTTGAGCGGGGAGAATAAAATCTATTGTCTGGAGGCCAATACCCTCCCGGGAATGACGCCGACCAGCTTACTGCCGCAGGAGGCGCAGGCAGTCGGGATGAATTTTGTGCAGCTTTGCGAGAAAATCATCAAGATTTCCCTGGAAAAGTATGAATAGAGCATCTACGGCAACAGCCCGGCGCACTTGCTGCGCGGAGCGCAACGGCGCCATGCTGTACAAGGCAGCATTGTGCATCCTGTGCCCGCACTCCCCAT
Source organism: uncultured Roseburia sp. (assembly GCA_910584215.1). Taxonomy (GTDB): domain Bacteria; phylum Bacillota; class Clostridia; order Lachnospirales; family Lachnospiraceae; genus Roseburia. The sequence goes on from CAJTYI010000014.1 coordinate 36,844, forward strand.
TACATGGGTATTGATGTCAGCAAATGAGAAGAGGTGCGGGTATGAAAAAGAGAGGGGTATCAAGTGAGTCAAACAGCAAACACTATGAACGGCATGACATTAGAGCATATTGCGGCGGTATGCGGCGGCATCTATGTAGGAGCAGAAGCTGATAAGACCCGGGAAGTAACCGGGATTGTACGGGACAGCCATGAGGTTTTGCCCGGCAATCTGTTTGTCTGCATCAGAGGCGCCCGCGTAGATGGACATCATTTTATTCCGGCAGTTTTTGAAGCCGGCGCGTGCGGCGTACTCGCAGAGCAGGAAGTCGCCCATGCGGCCGGCCCGTACATTCGGGTGGCAAGTACGTTAGAAGCGATACAAAAGATCGCGGCGGCTTACCGCAGGGAGCTGGGCATCAAAGTGGTGGGCATCACGGGGAGCGTCGGCAAGACCAGCACCAAGGAGATGATTGCTTCTGTGCTGCAACAGAAATACCATGCCTTAAAGACCCAAAAAAACTACAATAACGAGATCGGTCTGCCGTTTACAATTTTTCAAATTCGCAGCGAACATCAGGTGGCAGTGCTCGAGATGGGCATATCCGATTTCGGTGAGATGCACCGCCTCGCGGCTATGGCACAGCCGGATATCTGTGTCATCACCAATATCGGTCTCTGCCATCTGGAACATCTTGGCAACAGAGACGGTATTCTGAAAGCAAAAACAGAGTGTTTTGCGCATCTGGCGCCAGACGGCACCGCAGTGCTAAACGGAGATGATGACAAGCTTGGCACGCTAACTACTGTAAACGGAAAACCGGCGGTATTTTATGGCATCGGTAAATCAGCCGATGATCTAACCGATAAATCCGTCTATGCCACGGATGTGGAGAGTATCGGATTATCGGGCATACGGGCGCGGATTCACAACGGAGCGGAAAGCTTCTGTGTGACGATTCCGCTTGCGGGGAAACACAATGTCTACAACGCGCTCGCAGCAGTCTGCGTTGGGGAAGCGATGGGACTGACCGCCTGGGAAATCAAACAAGGCATCGAAAATGTCTCCGCAATCGGTGGCCGAAGCCACCTGATAGAAAAAGACGGCGTGACGGTGATCGACGACTGCTACAACGCCAACCCCGTCTCCGTGAAAGCTTCTATCGATGTGCTGGCCGAAGCACCTGGCCGCAAAATCGCCGTACTTGGCGATATGGGAGAGCTCGGAGAAAACGAGACAGCATTCCATGCCATGGTGGGCGAATACTTTCGCGAAAAAGGCATTGACGTGCTGCTTTGTACGGGCGAATTGTCGAAAGAACTGGCGGCGGCAGCGCGCTTGGCAAGCCCGTCCACACAGGTATTCCATGTAAAGGAAAAACACGACATCTGCCATCAGTTAGCACAAATCAAAAAACCGGGAGACACCATTCTTGTGAAAGCCTCCCACTTTATGAAGTTTGAGGAAATTGTAACGTTTTTAACCGCCGAACAATAAGAGACAGGAGAAGAACACTATGATAAATCCATCTTCAATCATGAAATTCATGGGAGCCAAAAATAAATTTGACCAAAATCATCCCAAATTTGCATCATTTCTAAACTATGTATTTGCCAACGGCGTTTCCGAGGGGACTTTGATCGAAATCACCGTGACCAAACCGGGAGAGGAGCCGGTCACCACCAACATGAAAGTGACGCAGGCCGACTTGGAACTGCTTGCCGAGATGAAAAATATCGTACAGTAAAACCCCGACGAGTGAAAAACGTCCGTGGATTGTCCACATGTAGAGGATGATGGCCAAGTGAGGGAGATGTGATATGGAAAATTGGTTAGTGATCAACAAGGGGGCCGACTTCAACGGCATTGCAAGAAAGTTTGGCATAAGCCCTATTCTTGCGCGTCTGATGAGAAACCGTGAGGTGATAGGTGACGCGGCCATCCGCAAATATCTGTACGGAACATTGGATGATTTGTATGATCCGCATCTGTTAAAGGATGCGGATTTGCTATGCGAAAAGCTGTCCGCCGCCTTAGATGCAGGAAAAAAAATCCGCGTCATCGGCGATTACGATATTGACGGCGTCATGTCAACTTATATTTTATGCAAAGGCATAAGGCGCTGCGGCGGAATTGTCGACTATCAGATACCCGACCGTATTTTAGACGGCTACGGCATCAACGAGCACCTGATCGACAAGGCTTTTGCGGACGGCGTCTCCGTGATTGTCACCTGCGATAACGGCATTGCCGCCCTACCTGAGATCGCGCACGCCAAAGCCCTTGGCATAACGGTGCTCGTCACAGACCACCACGAAATCCCTTATATAGAGGAGGCCGGAAATCGGCAGTATCTGCGCAGCGAAGCAGACGCCATTGTCAATCCCAAACAGCCCGACTGCCGGTATCCGTTTGACTCCCTCTGCGGTGCGGCTGTGGCCTACAAGGTCATGCAGGTGTTTTACGGTCGGTGCGGCATCCCTTTGCAGGAGACGGAAGTTTTTCTGGAAAATGTGGCGTTTGCCACGGTGGGAGACGTCATGGACCTGACGGACGAAAACAGAATCCTGGTGCGCGAAGGACTGCGCCGCATCGCGCACACACACAATGCCGGGATGCGGGCGTTGATTCTGCAAAACAAGCTCGACCCGGCCCGGCTGTCGGCCTATCACTTCGGCTTTGTGCTCGGTCCCTGTATCAACGCCAGCGGACGTCTCGACACCGCAAAATATGCGCTGGAACTGTTTTTGGAGGAGGACGCGCCGAAGGCCGCCGCGATCGCCGCAAAACTGGTGGAATTAAACGAGATGCGCAAGGATATGACAAGACAGGGCGTAGAACAGGCTATTTGCGCCGTCGAGCGGGGCATGGTCGGAACGCACGTATTTGTGATTCACCTGCCGGATGTGCACGAGAGCCTGGCGGGAATCATCGCGGGACGGGTGCGGGAAAAATATAACCGCCCGACGTTTGTGCTCACCAGGTCCGGCGACGGCATAAAAGGTTCCGGGCGTTCCGTGGAAGGATATTCCATGTATGAGGAAATGTGTCAGTGCAGGCAGTATTTTACCAAGTTTGGCGGACACCCGATGGCGGCAGGGCTTTCCATGGAGGAATGTAACGTGGATGCATTTCGCCGGCAAATTAATCAGTGTTGCCGGTTGACAGATGAGGATTTTATCCCTAAGATAAGGATAGATATTGCAATGCCGGCCGGCTATCCCACGATAGAGCTGATTCGGGAGATGGAACAGCTGGCGCCGTTTGGCAAGGGTAACGCCAAACCGCTTTTTGCAGACAAAAATATCACAATAGAGCGCGCGTGGATCGTCGGGATAAACCAAAATGTTCTGCGTCTTACGCTGCGCACAGAATATCAGGAGCGGATTTTTGCCGTCTATTTTGGAGATCTCGCGGATTTTAAACGCTATTACAGTGAAAAATATTCTGCCGCGGAAGTGGAACGGGCATTTCTTGGACAGGCCAACGCGATTCGCATGGCAATTGTATATGAACCGCAGATCAACAGTTACCAGGGAACGGAGAGCGTGCAGCTGGTGATTCGCAATTATCGGTAAAACCCCGGGAAAGGTATGGTTACAATGTTTAACGGAAAAAAAGAACAGATATTGGAAGAAAAGTTGCAGGCAGTGATGAAGATGCAGACAAGCGTGATGACGGCTTTGGAAAATCAAAACTCCGCAATCGCGGTTCAAATCAAAAAATCGGCGGTTTCCGCAGCCAAAATCTCCGAAACCCTCCACGACATGCAGGAAACGATCACGCAGGCGGGCGAACTTTCAGAAACTGCGGAAGAAGCGGCTTCCGATATCTACGGTGAGATCGTCAGAGTCAATAACGTCATCGAGTCATTTGACGCGAATCACTCTATACTCATCGGAAAGTTAAAGGCCCAGAACGAAAAGCAGCTCGATATATCAAAGCGCAGAGATGCCGTCGCACCGCTGATCGAGGAGGCTGCAAGCGCACCGTCACGGCTGTCAGAGGGATTTTCAGAGATCGGAAATCTCGTTGCACAAATGTTGGATTTCTCTAAGAGTATGGGCGTTATGGCCCTGAATGCAGCGATTGAAGCGGGTCGTTTGGGAGAATCGGGCACCCGCTTTATCCATGCGGCGGAAGAGATCAGAGTCTTCTCTGAGCAGTACGAGGCCGCGGCGCGCGAAGTCGCTGCACAGCTCGACAACTGCCGCGAGACAAAGATTATATTGGACAAGCAGCTCGACCTCATCCGGGAGGAACTAAAGGAGGAGGCAGCGGCAGAACGGAAAGTGCTGACTGAGCGCCTACAGGATCTGGCGGATTATGAGGGCGCGCAGCAACAGCTTCACGGTGTGATGTTGGAGGCGATGGTCGGACGGTCAGACGCACTCTTGCAGGCAGAACATGAGATGGTTCGTCTCAACTCATATCTATCGCACGCATTAGTAGGTATGCGCAATGAACTGCACGAGATCGAAGACTCGGAGACGGAACTTCTGGATGCCTCTAAGGCAGCGTCCGCCGCTATGCTGTAAAACTATAGTATAGGTTGTTAGCCATTGTTTTGAATGAATAAGTATTCCTATTTGTCGCATATTTATTCTAGTGTAAACTTCTAAAAACTTTTTCTTTTTCACAAGGTAAATGCGGCAATTCATCGTCAGTTGGCATCACAGTCTCTGCTTTTTCTGAATGG